>CAZUKT010000239.1:0-7305 GCA_964620975.1 uncultured Rubrivivax sp.
AGGGGTGGGGTCACTTTCAACTCCTGTGGGGGCCGGCCCGAGGGCAGGCGCAGGCTGGTGGGAAAGTCCACCGCCCGGGGGTTTAGGGCATGGTCACTGCGCCAGTACAGCCGCGACTTGGCGCGCATGGGGGTGAACAAGGACTGCGCGTTGCCCACGGTTTCAGCCCCGCCCAGCAGCAGCACACCACCCGGGCGCAGGCTGTAGCTGAACAGTGGCACCAGACGCCGCTGCAGCGCGGCGTTGAAGTAGATCATCAGGTTGCGGCAAGACAGCATGTCGAGCCGGGTGAACGGGGGGTCCAGGATCACGTCGTGCTGCGCAAACAGCACCATCTCGCGGATGGTCTTGTCGATGACAAAACCTTTGCCCTGCGGCACAAAAAAGCGGGCCAACCGCTCGGCGCCCACGTCGCTGGCGATCTTGGCCGGGTACCAGCCCCGGCGCGCCACGGCAATGGCGTCGGCGCTCAGGTCGCTGGCAAAGATCTGCAGCGTCCGGTTGGCGGCCTGGGGGGTGGCCAGTAGCACTTCTTTGAAGACCATCGCCAGCGAATAGGCCTCTTCGCCGGTGGAGCAGCCCACCACCCAGGCGCGCAACTTTTCAGCGTCGGCGCTGCGTTCCAGCAAGGCGGGGACAACGTCCTCTTTGACTTCTTGCCACACCGGCGCATCGCGGAAGAAACACGTCACGCCGATCAGCATTTCCTTGAACAGCAGGTCCAGTTCCTGTGGGTTCTGCCTGACAAAGCCTTCGTAAGCCGCCTGCGACGCCAGGCCGTGCACCCCCATGCGGCGCTGCACGCGCCGGCGCAGCGTGCTGGGCTTGTACTGCGACAAGTCGTGCCTGCTGCGCGCCCGCAGCAGGCCCAGGATGGAGACCAGCGCCTGCGTGTTGCTGTCGTCACCGCCTTCGGGCAGCAAGCAGTTGGCGTGCTGCTCGGTCGTCACCTGCAAGATGCGCTGGGCCAGATCCACTGGCAGCGCCACAAGGTCCACACAGCCGGCCGCAATGGCACTCTTGGGCATGGAATCAAATTGCGCCGACTCGGGCTGCTGCACCAGCGTCAGCCCACCTTGTGACTTGATGGCCTGCAGGCCCAGGGTGCCGTCCGAGCCCATGCCCGACAGCACCACGCCGATGGCAAGCTCGCCCTGGTCGCGCGCGAGCGACGAAAACAGCGTGTCTATGGGCAGCCGCAAGCCACGGGGTTGTGCCGGCCTGGACACGCGCAGCACACCGCCGGCAACCGTCAGTTCGCTGTCGGGTGCAATCACGTACACCGCGTCCGGCGCCACCAGCATGCCGTCGGCGGCTTCGTACACCGGCATGGCCGTGGCACGCTGCAGCAGTTCAACGAGCATGGCCTTGTGGGTTGGGTCCAGGTGCTGCACCACCACATAGGCCAGCCCACTGTGGGCCGGCACCCGCGCCAGCACCTGTTCAAGCGCGCCCAGACCGCCTGCCGACGCACCCAGACCCACAATGCGTGTGCGCAACATGTCTGGCGCCCGATGCGCGTCGGGTGGCGGGCTGTTCATGCGGGCAGTATGAGCCCAGCGCTTGGCCGCTGGGGGCCGGCGGCGCTGCATGGAGTCAACGCAAGTCCACCGGCGTTGCACCCGCAAGGTGCCAGACGGCGATGAACATCGCGGCAATCGTCGGGCCGATGATGAAACCGTTGATGCCAAACACGGCCATGCCGCCGAGCGTGGTGATCATCACCACGTAGTCGGGCAGCCGGGCGTCCTTGCCAACCAGTATCGGCCGCAGCAGGTTGTCCACCAGGCCGATCACCAGCACACCGTAGGCCACCAGAGCCAGGCCCTGCCACACGGCCCCGGTGGCCAACAAGTACAGGGCCACCGGCAGCCAGACCAGGCTGGCACCCACCACCGGCAGCAGCGACAAGATGGCCATCAAGGCGGCCCAGAGCAAGGCGCCCTGGACACCCAGAAACCAGAAGGCGATGCCACCCAGCGCCCCCTGCAGGGCCGCCACGAGCAGGCTGCCTTTCACGGTGGCGCGCACCACGGCCATGAACTTGTCCACCAGCTCGCGCTTGTACTGCGGCGCAATGGGCAGGGCCGTCTCGGCCAGCTGCGCCAGTTCATCGCCGTCGCGAACCAGGAAGAAGGCCAGGTAGAGCGTGGCGCCGAGGCTGGCGACAAAGTCGAAAGTGTCCAGGCCGATGTTGAACGCCTGGGCGGCGATGAACTGGCTGCCCTGCGCCATGGCCCCGGCCACGCGCCGCTGCAGGATGTCGAAGTCAGCCACACCTGCCTGGCGCAGCAGTGCCGTCAGCCAGGCTGGCAGCGCATCAAAGAGGCCGCGCAGGTACTGCGCCGGACGCCACTCGCCGGAGTCGATGCGCTGGTAGGCTGCCGACGCTTCGTTGGCCAGCGATGCCGTCAACAGCGCAAACGGAAGCACGCCCACCACCAGCACCAGCAGCATCACCCCTGCGGCCGCAGCGTTTTGGTGTTGCCGCAGGCGAGGCAGCAGCCGGCGGTAAACCGGCCGAAACAGCATGGCAATGATCAGCGCCCACAGGATGGCGCCATAAAACGGCAGCAGCACCCAGGCCAGGGCCAAGGCGGTGGCGGCCAGCAGCAGCGGTGGCATCAGTGCGCAGACCCCCATGCTGCCGGGTCACACCGCCGCACAAGGGCACCGCGCAAGTGGCCAGCGGCGCTGTCGACAAAAGAAGTGACACCGAAGGGGATAGTGAAGCCGTGCATGGCGGGGACCTTCGTGCAGTGTGCGTGGGACCGGCCATGACGTTGCGCGCAACGAGCTGCCTTGTCTGTTCGGCACCGCACGCTGGCGCCACTGCGGGCCGCCGTCGTGCCGGCGCAGACGCCGGTGCCATGCACCCCGGTCCGGGCCCGCTGGGTTTGCTCGCCCATGCGCAGGCCGTCACAGCCCGCATTGAAGCGTGGGCGGTGCCGTCTCGGCCGGCGTGCGGTGCAAGCGCCGTGCCGCCCATCCTGAGGCCAGTTCGGGCGACGCCTGCATTTGCATGGCCCATGCAGGGGTGGGATGCAGCCAGTCGTGCAGCGTCTGTCGGTTGACGCCAAGCGCCTCGAAATGGCCATCCAGGCGCTGCCCCGAATGTCCGACCACGAGGAAGTGCAGGCCCATGGCTGCGCGCGGCCCGTGCAGTTCCCACCCGATGGCCTTGACCACCGGGGTGGCGATGCGCACGAGGTGACATTTGCCATAGGCATCGAAGAGCACAAGCCATTGGCCCGTGGTGTTGGCATCGACAACGACGAAGCGACACATGCCCAGGTCAGCCGAGCGGCGCGTGTGGCCGCGCAACGGCCGAAGCCGTGGGGTTGGCCGTGATCAGCGCGGCTGCCAATGGGGTGTGAAGTGGCTTGGTCATGGGCGTGCGCCGGTGGCGGTGATGGTTTTCTGCATGTGCCAACCTGCTGGCTGGGTTCACTGCGCACGGCAGGTTGAAACCCGGCGTGCATCGGTACGGTATCGGACATGGGTGCGGTGCGACCGTGCGACAACGAACAGACGCCTTCATGCCTCGGCGCTTATCTTGGCCCGCAGGTGGGGCTGCCGACCCCAGGGCCGCCGTGCAAGCCACGGCCCCGGTCGAGTCTCACCAACGCTGCGGCGTGGCCCGTCGGGCCATGCCCATCTCGGGCCCATCGCGGGCGCCAATACCCGGCCACCAGGGCCAGATCCAACCCAGACAGGGACTTCATGACAAGCTTCACCACACGCACATCACGACAACTCCGCCTCGCGCTGGTCGCTGCCGCCGCACTGGCCCTGCCAATGGCACACGCCGCCGCCATCAGCAAGGCCGACTACAAGGATGGCAAGGACCGCATCAGCGCCACCTACAAGGCCGACAAGGCCGCTTGCGCCCCCCTGGCCGGCAATGCCAAGGACATCTGCATGGCCACCGCCAAGGGCCGCGACAAGGTCAGCAGCGCCGAACTGGAATACGCCTACAGCGCCAAGCCCAAGGACCAGAACAAGATTGGCGTGGCCCAGGCCGAGGCGGCTTACGCCGTGGCCGCTGAAACCTGTGACGACCTGGCGGGCAACGCCAAGGACGTCTGCGTCAAGCAAGCCAAGGCGCAGCGCACCAAGGCCCTGGCTGACGCCAAGGTCGGCCGTGTCGTGGGTGAAGTGACACGCGACGCCGCGCAGGACAAGCGTGACGCCGACTACAAGGTGGCCGCAGAGAAGTGCGACGCGCTGGCCGGCGACACCAAGTCGGCCTGTGTCAGTGCGGCCAAGGCACGTTTCGGCAAGACCTGACGCGTCTGCGTCAACGCGGCCGGCCTGCGGGCTGCGCCGCCGTTGAGGCAAGCCCGCGCAAGGGCGTCAAAACGGCTGGTGTGCAGGCGCCTTGCACACCCGGCCCGGTGTCAACCAGTGGCACCAACGCCAGCAAGGGGTTCACCAGCCCCAGCACCAAGGCGCCAACGCCGCGTGCCGCCAGGCGCCCGCGGTCCAGCGCCACCACCGGCTCGCCCAGAGAGCCGGTGACGTGAATGGGGCTGCGCAGGGCAACGATGCTGCCCACCTTGGTGCGCGGCACGATGGTGAGGTCCAGGCTTTCCTGCGCCAGGTTGATGTGGCCACTGCCGACCAGTGTGTTGACGGCGGTGTCCAGCACCAGCGTGTCGGCCTGCATCACGCCACGCGCCACCGTGAAGCTGAGCCGCGCGCAGTTCATGGCCACGGTCTGGTCGCCAAACAGGTTCAGGCTCAGGATCTCCAGCAGGTGCAGCCCGGTCTGTTCCATCAGCAAGCGGCTGACGCGGCCCGGGCCGGCGGCCAGGTGCAGTTGCCCCTGTGCGGTGGCCAGCATGTGTCCGATGGACGCGCCCTGGCCGCGAAGATCCAGATCGCCGTCGAGCCGGCCCAGGCCGTTTTGCCGCGGGTCCACCGCCTGCAAAAGTTGCCCCGGCGCCAGGCCACGCAGCCGCGCGCGCAGGTGCCCGCCCAAGGGCTGGGTGCGCGCGTCCAGTTCCGCTTGCGCACTGAATTCGCCGCCGGCAATGCCAAAGCTCAGCGGGTCCAGATGCAGCAGCCGGTCCTGCAGCGTCAGGTGCAACTGCAGCGTGTCCACGAGCCGGGCCTTGTCGCGCAGCAGCTTCTGCGCCCGCACCGTGACGTCGGCGTCCATGTGCGCCCAGCGTGCGGTGTCAAAGGGCAGGTCTGGCAGCACGCGGGTGCGGGTGTCGGTGCGTGCGCCAACGGCCGGGCCCAGGTCGGCCAGGTCGAGCTGGCGCGACTGCAGTGCGCCGCTGAGCAGCGGCCGGGCGCGCCCTGACTGCAGTTGCAGCGTGCCCGCCAGGTCACTGTGCCCCACTTGCCCTGCGAAGGGCCCGTAGCGCCACAGCGGCCCGTCGCGCACCAGCCGGCCCTGGCTGCGGTAGGCAGGTGTGGGCGGCAGCGTGACGCCGGTCAGTGTGTACAACGAAGACAGGCTGTCGCCGCTGAAGTCAACTTGCAGGTCAAGGGCACGCCACTCGTGCAGCCCTGTCACCGTGCCCGTGAACTGCGCACGGGTGGGCCCCAATGTGGCCTGCACCGCCAGCGGATACGGGTGGGTTTCGTCGCGCCATGCCATCACAGCGCCACCGCTGCCGGCAGCGGCCAGGGCCTGGCCCTTGAACTGGCCATGGGCCTTGAAGTGCACGCCGTCGGGCGCCACAGCGGCCGGGCCGCCAGCCACGGCATCGGGCGCCGTCGACAGGAACGCCACGATCGCCGTGTGCTGCGCGGCGTCGATGTAGTGCACCTGCCCTTCGTCAAGCAGCACGCGGCCAATGGCGATGCGTTCGCTGTCGTCGGTTTGCTTGGTGTCCAGCAACCAGTTCTTGCGGCCCCCCGCAGCCTGCTCCAGAAACACCTGCGCGCGACGCAAACGAAGCTCGGGAAACGCCAGTTGCCCGCGCAACAGCGCCGGCAGGTCCAGGCTCACGTCCACCTGCTCGGCCACCACCATCCACGGTGTCGCCACCCAAGGTGGATTGGCAAAACTCAGCGCCTGCGCACGCACGCGCGGCCAGGGCCAGGCCAGCCGCACGTCCAGGTCACCGCCGATGTGCAGCACCCGCCCGGTTTGCCGCAAGGACCAGTCTTGCAAGGGTGCGCGGGCCCAGTTCCAGCCCAACACAGCACTGGCCAGCAAGGCCAGCAGGGGCAGCGCCAGCAGGCTTGCCAGCCCGGCGGCCAGCCAGCCAAGGGTGCGGAGGGTGCTGCTGGACATGGCTCGGCCGTTGCCTGGTGGTTGGGATATGCAGGGTGTAGCCCGACGCCATGCGCGTGTCTGTGCGACACACCACCGTGGCCATGTTGAAGCCGTGTTGAAGCCGCGCGGGGGGGCAGCAAACGCATCAATCCTTGGGCGCTGCAGATCAGTCAGCCTTAATGCGGGGCCAGCATGCTGTGGTTACGCCAAGCGGCGCAAAGAGGTACTCCACATGCAAACCGACCTTCATGAATTCCTGGCCCGCCTGGCCGGCACCGTGGCGATGACGCTGGTGCCGGTGGTGCTGATTGCCTTTCTCTGCATGCCGTCGAGCCTGCACCACCACCTGGGATATGCGCAAATCGACTCGACCTCTCCCGTGGCGCACATGACCTGATGGCACCCGCCCCGTGATTCGCGGCCGCGCGGGGCCGGGCCCACGGGCAGGGGCAACAGGAAGGGGCCGATTGGGTCAGGGCTTGGCCGCCGTCACGGCGCGAACTCATAGCCCAGTTGCGTGATGGCACCCTTGAAGTAGGTCTTTGTACCTTCCGTCCGCATCCACGCCACCTCGCCCGCGAATGGAACCGACATGCCGCCCGTGGCCTGGTAATTTGAGAAGCGGCCCTCCCAGGGCGCCTGGACCATGACCTTGCCCACCATGCCACCCCGCGCCTCGGCGCGGAACGATTCAATCAGGCCGGCGGCGTTGAAGCGGAAGAGCAGGGTCAGCGTGACGGGGCCGTCCACCAGGGTGGCGTTCGCCGATCGGTCATCGACTGCCTCCCACCGCACGCCCTGGCTGGGCAGCAGCGCAGTCGGGTACCAGACGGCCTCGGCAAAGTAGCGCATGAACTCGCCGCGTGCAACGTCGCCACTGCCCTGCATGTCGGCCACGGTGAAGAGGCCTTGGACGCTGGCCTTCAGCAGCCCGATGCCGCCCACGTAGCTGTCGACCACGCGCACGGTCAAGCCTGGCAGCATCGCTATCTGCGCGTCCCATATGAATCCCGGGCGGCGCGTGGTGACGCGCTGCCGCGACGTGAACGGCCGCCACTGTTCACCGGTGG
>CAZUKT010000240.1:0-7253 GCA_964620975.1 uncultured Rubrivivax sp.
CGGTGATGCGGTTCAGACGCACCAGCGGCGTGCGGCCAATGGTGAGCGAGTTGTCGTCGAAGATCTGGGTCATGGGGCGGCGCTTTCTGGTGGACGAAACTGCGCGTGGCCACGCCACGCTGCAAGCCAGCATAGCGGCGGAGCCCTGGGGCAACAAAGACGCGATGGCGATTTGCTTATGCCCCCGGCGCGGCCCGCGGCAACCAGCGCATCCATGGCGGCCGTGCGGCCGAGCCTCGCCGCATTCAACGCTCGCGAAACGCCTCTTGTGAACGCATCATCGGCCGCAGCAAGTAGCCCAGCACACTGCGCTGCCCGGTGCGGATTTCCACCGTGCCCGTCATGCCGGGCAACACCGCGAACTTGCGTTCGCCCACGTCCAGCGTGGCGGTGTCGGCGCGCACCAGGGCCCGGTACCAGGTGCCCCCGGGCAGCGCGGCACGTTCGGGGTCGCCCATGGCATCGGGGCTGATGCTGTGCACGGTGCCCTTGAGCGCGCCGTACACCGTGTAGTCATAGGCGCTGAGCTTGATCTGCACGGGCTGCCCAAGTTTGACAAAGCCGATGTCGGCCGGCGCCACACGCGCTTCCACCAGCACGTGCGGGCCCAGCGGCAAGATCTCCATCACCGGCGCACCGGCAGCCACCACGCCGCCCAGCGTGTTGGCCTTGATCTGCTTGACCACGCCCCGCACCGGCGACACCAGGGTGGCGCGGCGCAAAGCGTCGTCGCGCACCACCATCTGCTCTTCTTGCTGCGCCAGGTCATTGCGCACCCGCACCAGCTCGGCACTGGCCTCTTGCCGGAAGCGGTTGATGCGCTCTTGCGTCTGCAGGTTCAGGTCGTTGGCCTGGCGGCGCACACGCATCACTTCCACTTCGCTCATCAGGCCCTTGGCGGACATGCTTTCGGCCATGCCCAGTTCACGGCCCAGCAGGGCAATGCTGCGGCGGTTGGTCTCCACGGCCTCGTTCAGCACGCGGCGGCGGGCCTCGTAGCTCTCTGTTTCGCCCTGCACCACGGCGGGTGGTATCTCGGCGTCAAACTGAAGCGGCTTGCCGCTGGATTCAGCCACCAGCCGCGCCAGCGTGCCCTTCAGCGCCACTTGTTTGCTTTGCCCCTCGGCCTGCTGCGCTTCCACGCGCGTGGGGTCCAGCAGCGCCAGGGCCTGGCCTTGTGCCACCTGCTGGCCTTCACGCACCAGCAGCTCACGCAGGATGCCACCTTCCAGGCTGGCGATGATCTGCTCGCGGCCGTCGGGCACCACACGCGCCGTGGCCTTGGCCACGATGTCCACCTCGGACACGGTGGCCCACACCACGGCGCAGCCAATGGCCGCCAGCATCAGGTAAATGGCCCACATGGCCGCAGGTGCAGGCTCCAGCACCTGCGCCGCATTCACCGGGCTGATGAAGGGCACGTCCGACAGCTTCAGCTCGGCGGGCCGGGGCTTGCGGGAAAAGGGCATTCTCATGGCGGCTTCATGGCGGCGTTATGCAGCGTTTGGCGGCTCACACCGGGGCCTCGCGTTCCATGGGGCGCGCGGCCGGGTGCAGGTGCAGGTTGCTGGGCGTGCCTGCCGGCGCGGCCGCCGGACGCGTGCCGCTCAACGCAGCCAGCACCTGGGCCTTGGGCCCGTCCATGGCCACGCGGCCACCGTCCACCACCACCACCCGGTTGACAAGTTCAAGCACCGCCGGGCGGTGCGTCACCATCACCAGCGTGCAGTGGCCGCAGGCCTGCTTCAACTGGCGCAAGAAGGCCACTTCGCTTTGTGCGTCCATGCTGCTGGTGGGTTCGTCCATCAGCAGAATCTGCGGCCGTGTCACCAGGCAGCGTGCCAGCGCCACCAGTTGCCGCTGGCCGCCCGACAGCAAACCACCGCCTTCACCCACCGGCAGTTCCCAGCCCTGCGGGTGGCCGGCCACCAGGCGGTCCAGGCCCGTGAGGGCGGCCACCTCGGCCAGGCGGCTGGGGTCGGCCGCCGCACGGTCCAGCAGCACGTTGTCGCGCAGCGTGCCGTTGAAGAGGCGCGGGTCCTGGCTCACAAAGCCCACCCGCGCACGGTAGTCGGCGGGGTCGATCTGGCGCAGGTCTATGCCGTCGGCCTCCACCTGCCCGCTGCTGGGCAGGTACAGCCCGGCCAACAAGCGCAGCACCGTGCTCTTGCCCGAGCCGATGCGGCCCAGTATGGCCACCCGTTCACCCGGCTCAAATTTGAGCGTCACGTTGTTCAGCACACGCGGCCCTTCAACCCCGGCATTGGCGGGGTAAGAAAAGCCCACGTCAATGAGGCCCACGCGGCCCGACATCTCGCGTTTGGGCACGTAGACCTTGCCGGGCTCACGCTCCACCGGCTGCAGCATCACGCGGTTCAGCGCGGCCAGCGCGGCGCGTGCACTCTGGTAACGCGTGGCCAGTTGCACCACGCTGGACAAGGGCGCCACGGCGCGTGTGGCAAACATCACCGAGCCGATCAGCGCGCCGGCCGTCACCAGCTTGGCGTCGATCAAGAACACGCCCCACACCAGCATCACCATCGTCACGAGTTGCTGCGAGATGGCCGACACGTTCATGGTCCAGCTCGTCAGCGTGCGTGTCTTGAGCATGGCGTTGGCGGCTGCCGCAGTGGCCTCTTCGTACTTGCGCAGGAAGCGGCCCTGCGCGCCAGCGGCCTTCAAGTCTTCGAGCCCGTCCACGGCCTCCACCAGCACGCCGTGCAGGTCGGCCGTCTGCTGCATGTGGCCCATGGTGGAGCGGCGCAACGAGCTTTGGATCAGCGCCGAGCCGATCATCAGCAGCGGTATGGCCACCACCAGCACCCAGCCCAGCGGCCCGCCCACCACAAAGGTCATGCCCACGAAGATGACGATGAAGGGCAGGTCTGAAATGGCCGACAGCGTGGCAGACGCAAAAAACTCGCGCACCACCTCGATCTGCGCCAGGTGGTGCGCGTAGGCGCCGGCCGAGTCGGGCCGCTGCTCCATGCGCAGCGCCAAGGTTTGTCTGAAGAGCAAGGAGCCCACGATGAGGTCTGACTTGCGGCCCGCCACGTCAATGAGGTAGGCGCGAAGCTGCCGCGCCAGCAGGTCAAACACCAGCGCCAGGCCCGAGCCCACGGCCAGCGACCACAGCGTGATCCAGGCCTGGTGCGGGATGACCTTGTCGTAGATGACCGACGTGACCAGGCCCGTGGCCAGCATCAACACATTGCTGAGCATGGCCGCCAGCAGGGCCGACCGGTAGTAGGGCAGAAAGCGCCGCATGGTGCCCCACAGCCAGTGGCTTCCAGGCTCGCGGGCAAGCAGGGCGTTGCCCTGCTGCTGCGCCGGTGCGGCCAGCGGCGTGGTGACGATGGCCATGCCGGTGTATTCGGCTTCCAGCTCTTCTTCGCTGGCCGTGCAGGCGTAGTGTTCACGCCCGGGCATGACGATGTCGTAACGCATCGGGTCGTCGGCATGGCGGGCCACCACGATGCAGGCGTCGCCTTCTTTGAGCAACAGCACGGCCGGCAGCAGCAGGTGGTGCAGTTCGGCCACCCGGCGCTGCACCATGCCGGCACTGAAGCCGGCCTCGCGCATGGCGCGCAAGGCCTGGTCGGGCCCCAGCCGGCCTTTCAGCGGCAGGCCCGACAGCAGTGACTCGGGCGTGCGTTCGCGGCCGTGGTGGCGCGTGAGCCACGCCATGGCGTGCGCCAGGGCATCGTTTTCAATGTCCCAGCCGGGCTGTGCGGGTACGGCCCCGCCAGCAGGCGGCGGCTGTGCCGTGCCTTGCAGCGTGGGGTCGGGGGCGGTGCTCATGCCAAGGTGTTTTTTACCCGTGGATCAGGGCGCCACCGGGTTGCGCGCTGCCAGCGCCAGGCGCTCGAACTGGGTTTCGATGTCGCGCACGATCTGCGGCACGTCAAACAGCGGCGAGGCACGGCCGTGCTCGGCCAGGTAGCGCTTGTAGGACTTGATGCGCGCCGGCTCGGTGCCCAGCGTGATGGCCAGCTTTTCGTAGCTGTCCAGGTTGTCGGCAATGAGGTCAGGCAGGCCCACCGCCGTAAGCAAGCTGCCGGCCATGCGGCTGATGTAGGTGCGGCCCGCACGCGTGACGATCGGCAGGCCCATCCACAGCGCGTCGCTGGCCGTGGTGCCGGCGTTGAAGGGGAAGGTGTCCAGCATCAGGTCGGCCAGCGTGAAACGCGCCAGGTACTCGGCCGGCGACACACGCGGCGCAAAGATCAGCCGCTCGGGCGCCACGCCGTGGCTGGCGGCCACCGCCAGCATGTTGTCGCGTGCGGTGTCGTTGTCGGCCAGCAGCCAGAGCACGCTGCCGGGCACGGCGTGCACGATGCGCATCCAGGCGCCAAACATCTCGGCCGTGAACTTGTGGTTGTTGTTGAAAGAGCAGAACACGAACTTGTCTTCGGGCAGGCCGTAGCGGGCCCGTGTGGGCAGCGGCGCCACCTCGCGCTGGCGGTCGCTCACCTGGTAGCAGTGCGGCAGGTGGATGGGCTTTTCAGTGCAATAGGGCAGCACCGATTGCGGCATCACAAAGGGGTCGGCCAGCATCCAGTCCACACCCGGCAAGGCGCTGGTGCCGGGCAGGCCCAGGTAGCTCACCTGCACGGGCGCAGCGCGGTAGCCCAATATGGCCGGGCGTGCGCCCGCCGTGAGCGCCTGCAGGTCCACCAGCACGTCGATGCCGGCTTGTGCAATCAGCTTGGCCGCCGTGTGGTCGTCCACCCCGGCCAGGCGCACGTGGTGGTCCAGGGCCTTCAGGATGCGCTGGCGCTGCGGCTGCGCCGATTCGGGTGTCCAGTCAAAGGCCCACACCTCAAAGCGGCTGCGGTCATGCAGTTCAAACAGCTCGGGCGTGAGCAGGCCCATGGCGTGCATGTGCAGGTCACCCGACAGGTAAGCCACCTTGATGCGGCCGCTGCGCGGCGGCGCCAGCGTGTGCAGCGGCACGGCCGGTGGCTTGGGCACCTTTTCATTCACAAAACGCTGCGCGCACAACAACTGCAGCACCGGGTCGTCGCTCAGGCCCATGGTGGCCAGCAGCGACGTGCCCAGCAAGAACTGGTTGGGCGTGACATCGCCCACCGGCAAGTCATGGGGCCAGGCGCACTGTTTTTGGCGGATGTGGATGTAGTGCTGGATGACGTCGCCCTGCCCCGCCTTCAACTCCAGGCTGCGGCGCATCAGCGCCTCGCTCTCGGGGTAGCGGCGCAGCACTTCCAGCAGCCGCGCCGCGTTGTTCAGCGCGTGCAGGCGGTGCTCCAGGCTCACGGGCGGCTGGGCGTCGTACACCTCGCGCCACTGCGCCGCGGCGCCCGTGGTGTCGCCGCGCCGCTCCAGCACATGGCCCAGATTCAGGCGTGCCGGCACAAAACCGGCCTGCAACGCCAGCGCACGCTGGTAGGCGGCCTCGGCCTCGGGCATCTTGTTGGCGGCCGACAGCAGCGTGCCCCAGTTGAAGCAGGCCACCGTGCGCAGCGGCGACTCGGTGTGCTGGATCCAGGTTTCGTACAGGGTGGCAGCGTCTTGCAGCAGGCCGGCGGTCTGCAAGGCCTGGGCGCGGTCCATCAGCGCTTGCAGCGGCATCTGGCCACTGCGCGCGGCGTCCAGCGGTGTGGGGGCCTCAGGCGCGTGCAGGGCCGCAACGGCCAGCGCTGCGCCATGGGCGCCTGTGGCGTGGGCGACGGCGGATTCCATCCGGCTCCTCCAGATTGCACATGGCTGCATGCTAGAGAGCGGGCGGCAGAAACGAGCCGGCAATAGCGGGCCGAAACACCCCCACTTTTGCGCCGGGCCGCGCCGGCTCCGGGCACGGTGCGGCACCGACCCGGCAACACTTTCTCACCAACGGGCAAGCCGTGGCCGGCTCTGCGCTTGACCGTCGTCAGCCTGGCGCCCTGTTCTTGTGGTTAGGCTCGGGGGCCGAATCGCCCTTGACCCACGGATAGCCGCATGCTCGTCGAGCTCTACAACCACGGCCAACACCGCTGCCTGATGTTCTGCGACATGTCGCCAGAACTCGACGCCGTGCAGGCCAACCAGTTTGTCATCGTCAACGGTGACACCGGCGCCGTCATCGACCCCGGTGGCAACCTGGCCTACAACGACTTGTACATGGGCATGTCGCGGCAGTTTCCGCCGCACAAGCTGTCGGCCATCATCGCCAGCCACGCCGACCCCGACATCATCGCCAGCCTTGACCGCTGGATGACCAGCACCACCGCGCCGGTGTACATCAGCACCATCTGGGAACGCTTCATTCCGCACTTCTGCAAGCCGGGCAAAACCATCGGCCGCGTGGTGGGCATCCCCGACCCCGGCATGCGCATCCCCGTGGGCCGGGGTGAGCTGCTGGCGCTGCCGGCCCACTTTATGCACTCCGAGGGCAACTTCCAGTTCTGGGACGCACAAAGCGGCATCCTGTTTTCGGGTGACCTGGGTGTTTCGGTGGGTGTGGACCCGAGCCGCATCATCAGTGACCTGGGCCCCCACCTGCCCCGCATGGAAGCCTTTCACCGGCGCTACATGGTCAGCAACAAGATCATGCGCTTGTGGGGCGCAATGGTGCGGCAGTTGCCCATACGCATGATCGTGCCGCAGCATGGCTGCCCGCTCACCGGGCGCGCCGTGGCAGAGTTCATCGACTGGGCTGAAGAACTGCAGTGCGGCGTGGACCTGATGGGGCCCGACAACTACAAGCTGCCGGCCTGACCGCGCAGCGCACGCACGGCACCCACACGGGCCGCACGCGCGGCACCCACGCGGGCCGCGCGCGGCCAATTCGGCCTACGCCAGCCGGAACACCGCCACCGCCTGCACCAGTTGCCGCGCCTGCTGCTGCAGGCTTTCAGCCGCTGCCGCGCTTTCTTCTACCAGCGCGGCGTTTTGCTGGGTGGCCTGGTCCATTTGCTGCACCGCTTCACTGACCTGCCCCACGCCGGTGCTTTGCTCGGCGCTGGCCGTGCTGATCTCGGCCACGATGTCCGTCACCCGGGCGATGGCGGCCACGATCTCGGCCATGGTCTTGCCGGCCTGGTCCACCTGCGCACTGCCCTGCTCCACACGCTCGACGCTGGCGCTGATGAGTGCCTTGATTTCGCGTGCCGCGTCGGCGCTGCGTTTGGCCAGGCTGCGCACTTCACTGGCCACCACGGCAAAACCGCGCCCTTGTTCACCGGCGCGCGCTGCCTCCACGGCGGCATTGAGCGCCAGGATGTTGGTCTGGAAGGCAATGCCGTCGATGACGC
>CAZUKT010000241.1:0-4907 GCA_964620975.1 uncultured Rubrivivax sp.
GCGTGGCCATCGGGCGCGCGATCGTGCGGCGGCCCAAGGTGTTCCTGTTCGACGAACCGCTGTCCAACCTCGACGCTGCGCTGCGCGTGCAGATGCGGCTGGAACTGGCGCGCTTGCACCGCGAGCTGGGCACCACCATGGTCTACGTCACGCACGACCAGGTCGAGGCGATGACACTCGGCCAGCGCATCGCTGTCTTCAACGGCGGAAGGCTCGAACAGGTGGGCCGCCCGCTGGAGTTGTTCCAGACGCCGGCCAATGTCTTCGTCGCCGGCTTTCTCGGCTCACCGCGCATGAACTTTCTCAAGGCCCAACTGCGCGATGGCGCGCTGCACATAGCCGGCGGCCAGTTGCCCTGCGCCCATGCAGGCAACGCGCAGGTCCAATGTGGCGTGCGGCCGGAGCACTGGTTCGACGCAGAGGCCGGACGCGGCCTGGCCGTCGACGTCGACGCCGTCGAGCACCTGGGCGATGTCGTGGTCATCCACGGCCGCCTGGCTGGCAGCAATGAGCTGCTGTCGATCAAGCGAGCACCTTCCGTCTCGCTGCCCCACGCCGGTCAGCGCCTGTGCTTGCAGGCTGCAAGCGAACACCTCCACCTCTTCGGCGCCGACGGAAACGTCTTGCCCGCCACACCATGAAACGACGCTCGCTCCTGGGCAGCTTGCCCGCCCTTGCCCTGTCCGCCTGTGCCGGCGCGCCACCCGCTCCGAACGCCACGCCGCCAGCAGCGGCAGGCGCGCGTCGCGCGTCGCCATTGGCGCAACGCCTGGCGCGCCAACTCGACCGTGGCATCAACTTCGGCAACATGCTGGATGCGCCGACCGAGGGCGCCTGGGGCATCCGCGTGGAGGAATCCTTCCTCGACCTGGTGGGCGAGCGCGGCTTCACATCGGCCGTGCGCCTGCCGGTGCGCTGGAGCAACCACGCCAGCGCCGATGCCGCCGCGCGCATCGACCCGGCCTTCTTCCGCCGCGTCGATCACGTCGTCGACTCGCTGCTGGCACGCGGCTGCACCGTGCTGCTGAACATGCACCACTACCGCGAACTGGATGGCGGCAAGCCCGACAAGGGCGAGATGTCAGTCGATCCGGCCGTGGTCCATCCGCGCTTCCTGGCCATGTGGGACCAGATCGCCCAGCGCTACGCCGACCGTGGCGAGCGGCTGGTCTTCGAGCCCTACAACGAACCCCACGGCAAGCTCGAGCCGCACTGGAACCGCCTGCTTGCCGAGGCCGTGGCACGCATCCGGATCAGCAACCCACGGCGCGTGCTGATGGTCGGCCCGACGATGTGGAACAACGCCTTGCGCCTGCGCGAGCTGCGCCTGCCCGAGGACGAGAACCTGATCGTCACGGTGCACCACTACGAGCCCTTCGACTTCACCCACCAGGGCGCGGAGTGGAACGAACCCAAGTTGCCACTGGGGCTGGACTGCTGCGACGCCAGGCAGCTGGGTCGCATCATCGAACCGCTGGAGATCGCCCGCCAGTGGCGCGACCGGCACGGCTACCCGGTGGTGGTGGGCGAGTTCGGCGCCTACAGCAAGGCCCCGGCGGCGGCACGAAGCCGCTACCTCACAGCCATTCGCCGCGAGATGGAGCAGCGCCAGCTCCCGTGGATGTATTGGGAGCTGGCTGCGGGCTTCGGTGTCTACGACCCGGCCGCGCGCGCATTCCGGCCCGAGATCTTCGAACCGCTTTACCGGCGCTGAGCCGAGGCCGGGATGCATGCAGCCAGACCACAAGCGGTGCAAGGCTGACGCCTGCATGTCAGTGGCCTTGTTCGACCATGCATCTCTGCCCCGTATTCAACGCCCCGCCGTGAAGACCAAGTGGACGCCATGAACTGACAGCCCCACGACTGGACCTGCTCGGCTTGGGTGAATGCATGGTGGAGTTGTTCGCTGACGGCCCACTGGGCAGCGCGCCCCACCTGCACCGTGGCTTCGGCGGTGACGTACTGAAGGCGCTGGTGGCAGTTGCCCGCCTCGGGGCGCGGTGCGGTTTCATCACCCGGGTGGGCAGTGACCCTTTCGGCGCTGCGATGCGTGAGGCCTGGGCCGGTGAAGGCATAGACGTGACTCACGCCGCGCTGGAGCGCGGTGACAACGGGGTTTACTTCATCTCGGTGTCAGACACGGGGGAACGCGAGTTCAGCTACAGGCGTGCGGGATCGCCGGCATCCCGCCTGTCGCCTGCCGACATCGTCGTCGACTGCATCGCCAACAGCCGCATGCTGCTGCTGTCGGGCATCACCCAGGCTCTGTCGGCCAGCGCGCGCAGTGCCACACTGGCCGCCGCGCAGGCGGCCCGACGCTTGGGCGTGGCGGTGGCCCACGACCCGAACTACCGGGCAAGCCTTTGGGCCGAACAGGGAGGCCTGGCCGCCGCCCGGCTTGCCTTCGACGAGTTGGTGCCGCTGGTGGGGTGGCTGCTGCCCAGCCACCCGGCAGACACCGTGCTGCTGGGCCATTTGCCACCGGCGACACAGAACGAGGACCCCACTGCCGCTGAAGCTGCGGTGAGCGCATTTGCCAGCGCATGCCCGCAGGTGGCTTTGAAGCTCGGCCCGCAAGGCTGCCTGTTGCACGCCGGGGCGCAGACCTTGCATGTCGAAGGGCAGAGCGTCCCGCGCGTGCTGGACACCACCGGTGCTGGCGACCTGTGGAATGGCAGCTTTCTGACCGCGCTGGGCCAAGGCCGCTTGCCGGTGGACGCAGCAGCCCTGGCGCACCGGCTGGCGGCCCTGAAGCTGGCGTACCGGGGTGCGATTCCACCCCGTGCGATGTACGACGGCGCGCGGGACCTGGCATGAAACGCTGCTCGTTACCAGGGCGCGGCTCATTCATCGCTGCCGGCGCCGCCCCGTCGGGTGCTGCGCCTGTTCAACACACGCGTATTGGCCATGCTGTGGGCACGGCTCAGCCACAAACTACTGCTGGCATTGTGGCCGGCGTGACGCGCCGGTTCGAGCAGGCGGGTCAACCTGTGCGCCTGATCCGGGCCAAGGATCGGCTGCATCTATTGGTTGCTGCCGAAGGAAACCGCACCGTCTGAATCTGGCAGTGTGATGACTCGTTTGACAACATCATCAGGTGCTGACATGATTGTCATCAATGAAGGCTCGACTGATCACGCGTTTCAAGGACGTGACGCCGCAGGGCGGCGTGATCGAGTTGGTGGTGTGGCGCGTGCCGGAACCTGTCAGCCCGAGCGAGCACACGTTCAAGTACGGGGCGGCCTACGCGATTGACGGCGTGCGGGTGGTGGGGTTTGACAACGAGCGCGGCAAGGGCGATCACTGCCACGTCCACGGTGTCGAGCAAAGGTACGCGTTTGTCTCGGTCGAGCAACTGGTCGAGGATTTCATTGCTGCCGTCGATGCGGCGAGGAGCAAGACATGACCGAGCGAACGCTGAAGATCACGATGAACGCCGACTGGCGGGCCGCGCTGCGCACTGCAGGCAAACAAGCCACCGCCCGCAGCTACCAGGGCGAAGTGTTGAATTTCGAGACTGCGGGCAGCTTCTTTGGCAAGCTCACAGAGCGTCGTTGGGCACTGGTGCATGCGCTGCAGGGGCAGGGCGCCATGTCGGTGCGTGAGTTGGCACGGCGAGTGACACGCGATGTCCGGCGCGTTCATGACGATGTGGAAGCGCTGGCGGAGTTGGGCCTTTTCGAGCGTACCGAGAGTGGCGGCGTCGTGTGTCCCTTTGATGCCGTGCACATCGACATGCGATTGATGTCCCCCCATCCGCTGGCGGCGTGAGCCACCGCAGACGGTTCGCTCAGGCCTACTCGGCAAGTCAAGCTGCCTACGCCGGAGTCAACGCCGACCGGCTCCGGACGACCAAGAGCTGCTTCTGAGGGCGGGCGCCCATGGGCGGCGGTTTTCCAATGCCGGCTCTACTCGGAAACCGGTCACTGGCAGCGCCATTCTCTGACTGCCTGGACGACCGGTCATGGCCGAGGGCTGCCCCACAGCGCCACCGTACCCGGGTCGGCTGAACATCACACTGCTGACACCCGGGCCGACCGCCCTCCAGACCTCGGCAGAAAAGCTCGATCCCAACCCCAAAACTGCCTGCTTCAAAGCGTGAAGTCGTAGTCGATGGTCAGCGGCGCATGGTCCGAAAAGCGCTGCTCCAGATAGATGTGCTCTCGTCTGGCCAGCGCGGCGATGCCCGGAGTCGCCAGGTGGTAGTCCAGCCGCCAGCCCACGTTGTTGGCCCAGGCCTGGCCCCGGTTGCTCCACCACGTGTAGCAGGCGTCGGTGGTGGCGGGCTGCAACTGCCGGTACACGTCCACCAGGCCACCTTCCGTCAGCAGCTTGGTCATCCAGGCGCGCTCTTCGGGCAGGAAGCCGCTGTTCTTCTGGTTGCTGCGCCAGTTCTTCAAGTCGGCTTGCTGGTGCGCGATGTTCACGTCGCCCACCAGGATGAATTCACGCTGGGCCCGGAGCTGCATCAGATGCGGATACATGAGGGCCAGAAAACGGAATTTGGCCTGCTGGCGATCTTCACCGCTGGAGCCGCTGGGAAAGTAGCAGCTGATGATGCTGAGCTTGCGTTTGGCGGTGTCAAACCGCGTCTCGACCCAGCGGCCTTCGGCGTCAAATTCTTCGCTGCCAAAACCCGTGATCACGGCGCTGGGCGCCTTGCGCGTGTACAGGCCCACACCCGAGTAACCCTTCTTCTGCGCACAGTGAAAGTGCCCCTGCATGCCTGCCACGTGGTCGAGCCGGCCGCACACATCTTCTGCCTGGGCTTTGAGTTCCTGCACGCCCATACAATCTGCCGCTGCGCTTTCGGCCCATGGCACAAAGCCCTTGTTGGCGGCTGAACGGATGCCGTTCAGGTTGAGCGTGACGAGTCTGAAAGCCAAGTTGAGGTCTCCGAATCAATG
>CAZUKT010000241.1:4917-7237 GCA_964620975.1 uncultured Rubrivivax sp.
GTCCAATTTGCGGTGCAGTCTGGCGTGTTGCGCTTTGGCGAATTCAAGACCAAGGCGGGCCGTCTGTCACCGTACTTCTTCAACGCGGGTTTGTTTGACGACGGCGCCAAGCTTGGCCGACTGGCGGAATTCTATGCACGCCGGCTGCTTGCCAGCGGTTTGCAGTTCGACATGCTTTTCGGCCCCGCCTACAAGGGCATCACCCTGGCCGCAGCCGTGGCGATAGAACTGGCCCGGCGCGGCCACAACCTGCCCTTTGCCTACAACCGCAAAGAAGCCAAGGACCACGGCGAAGGTGGCACGCTGGTCGGCGCAAAGGTGGCCGGGCGCGTTCTGGTGGTCGATGACGTCATTTCTGCAGGAACCTCCGTGCGCGAAGCCATCTCCATGATCACGGCCGCTGGCGCCACGCCCTGCGCGGTGGTCATCGCACTCGACCGCCAAGAGCGCGCCACCGAAAACGGCGCCGACGCGCCCTGGAGCGCAGTGCAGTACGTGCAGCAGCAACTGCACATGGGCGTGGCCGCGATTGCCACCTTGCAGGACCTGCTGCAGTTCTTGCACGGCGCCCAAGACCCGGCGATGGCCGCCTTTGCGGCCCCGGTGCAGGCCTACCGCGACCGCTACGGGGTCTGACCCATGGTCAACTCGTTTGCCACTCGGCAACGTCGCCAAGGTGGTGCATGGGCACGGGTCTGGTCGGTCGCGGCATGTTCAGCAGCCCTGTGGACGGGCCCGGCGCACGCGCAGCAGGCACAGCCCGGCACGGCCATCTACACCTGCATTGACGACAAGGGCAGGCGCCTCACGGCCGACCGCCCGATTGCCGAATGCCGTGGCAAAGAGCAGCAGGTGCTCAACCGCGACGGCTCCGTGCGTGCCGTGGTGCCCCCCACCCTGACTGCCGAAGAGCGCGCCGACGCAGATGCCCGCGACCGCCGCGCGTCAGAGTTGCGCGCTGCCCAGGCCGACGCCATACGCCGCGACCGCAACCTGATGGTGCGCTACCCCACCGAAGCCAAGCACCTGGCGGCGCGAGAAGCTTCGCTGGATACCGTCCGCCTGGCCATGAAGGCGTCTGAAATCCGCCTGCGCGAACTGGCGGTAGAACGCAAACCCCTGCGCGACGAGGCCGAGTTCTACCAGGGCAAGACGCTGCCGCCCAAACTGCGCGCGGCGCTGGATGCCAACGACGCTTCGGCAGACGCACAGCGTTCGGCGGCAGCCAACCAAGAGGCCGAGCTGGACCGGATCAACAAGATCTACGACGCCGAACTGGACCGGCTGCGCCGCCTCTGGGCTGGCGCGCAGCCAGGTTCGCTGGGCCCCCTGGGCGCGCCGCCTGCTCAAAAAACCCCAGGCATCAAGCCGACTGCTGGCACGCACTAACCCGGCTTGCTGCGCAGGCCGCGCCGGTTTCAACCAGACTGTGGTGCTGCTGACGGCAGGCCCGGTTGGGCCCTGCACCAACGCCTAGCGCTGGCCTTCGGTCAACGAGAAGACCTGGAACAGGCCCGACTTGTCGACAAAAAATGTTTCGGTGAACCGGATGTTGCCGCCACCCATCTTGGCCGGCGCCGGAAAGGGCGACGCACGCCGGATCAGCGCCTGCACCCAAGGCGCCACTTCGTCGGCCGCAGGCTTGCGTATGACGCTGATGCTGACCACGGTGCCGGCCGGGTCCAGCTCGGTTTCGACCATCATCACGCCGTACAGCAGGGGCGGCAGCTTGCCCCGGTACACGCGCATCGGGAAACACGAATACAGGTGCCGGGCGGCGTCGATGCGGTATTCCTGTTCGACTTCTTGCGCCGACTCGCGTGGCGGTGCGCACAGCGGTGCAGGCACCATGCTGAATTGCGCCGAGGCCGCTTGCGCCAGCAGCAGGCCGGCACTGACAGCGGCCAGGCGCAGCCAAACTGCCAAAGTATTTTTTTGCATCATGAACATGTCCCCTGTGGCCGGCCCATTGACGGACCGTGACCCTCCAACACGACGGGCAAAGGTTACACGATGCTTGCGTTGCGTTACATCATCCGCGATGACGAACTTTGCGCAGGAACTGACACGGCAACCCCGCAAACGAGGGGGTCATGCCCCCGCGTCAGCGCAACCAGCCCTTGCGTCGGAAGTAGATGAAGGGCGCGGCCACTGAGGCCACCATCAAAGCCAGGGCAAAAGGGTAGCCACCGGCCCAGTCAAGTTCGGGCATGTACTTGAAGTTCATGCCGTAGATGCTGGCGATCAAGGTGGGCGGCAAAAGGCCCACGCTGGCCACCGAGAAGATCTTGATGATCTTGTTCTGGTTGATGTTGATGAA
>CAZUKT010000242.1:0-217 GCA_964620975.1 uncultured Rubrivivax sp.
ATTTCATGGCGTGATGCGTCTTTTGCCTTTGTCCCTAGGACCCTCAAGCTCGGCCGTGGCTGAACAGTGGGGCAGCTTGCAGGCCACCACTACAATCCAAAGTTTGCTCGCTTACAGTAAAACCGGCCCTTCGGTGCTGGCTGTGTGCGCTACTCAACTTTCGCCTGCTGTCAGAGACCTTTAACGTGTTCATCTCCCAAGCCTACGCCCAGACCGC
>CAZUKT010000242.1:227-7228 GCA_964620975.1 uncultured Rubrivivax sp.
TGTAGGCGCTGCGCGACGCCATGCCCTGGCGCCTGCGCTGGCCGGAGCTCTGGTGGGTGTGCTGACGGTGGGTTTGGTCGACAGCCTGCTTGACATGCCACGCGTCGCATTTCTGACCTTGCTGATCATGGCCATCGCCCTGGCCCTGCCAAAGTCAGGGCCCCCGGGCTTGAACTCCCCGCCTGGGCCCTAAAATGCGCGATTCGCCCGGGTGAGCCGGGCTCCGCCTTGCTGCGCCACTTTAGGATCACCCAACGTGTTCATTTCGTCAGCCTACGCCCAGACCGCCGCCGCCGGCAGCACCGAATCCACACTCTTCAGCATGCTGCCGCTGTTGCTGATGTTTGTGGTGCTGTACTTCATCATGATCCGGCCGCAGATGAAGAAGCAAAAAGAGCACAAGGCCATGATCGAAGCCATTGCCAAGGGCGACGAGGTGGTCATCGCCGGTGGTGTGCTTGGCCGCATCGCCAAGCTTGGCGACAACTACCTGCACGTTGAAGTCTCCAGCGGCGTGGAACTGCAGGTGCAGCGTGCGTCTGTGGTTCAAGTGTTGCCCAAGGGCACCTACAAGTAACCGGCCCTGGTTGTACGGCGAGCGTTGCTGCGGCTGCGCGGCCTGCTGCAGCCCGGCCCCAAGGAATTCGAATGAACCGCTACCCCTGGTGGAAGTACGCGCTGCTCGGTGTGGCGTTGCTCATTGGCTTGCTCTACACGCTGCCCAACTTTTACGGTGAGGCGCCGGCCGTGCAGGTGTCGAGCGGCAAGTCCACCGTCAAGGTGGACGCTGCTGCCGTGGCGCGTGTGCAGCAGGCGCTGCAGGCGGCCAAGATCAATGCCGACTTTGTGCAGTTCGACGGCAATTCGGTGCGCGCGCGATTTGCCGACACCGACACGCAGATCAAGGCCAAGGACGCCATTTCCAGGGCGCTGAATCCGGATCCGGCCGACCCGCGATACATCGTGGCGCTGAACCTGGTGCCGCAGACACCGTCGTGGTTGACCAAGCTGCGGGCGGCGCCCATGTACCTGGGCCTGGATCTGCGCGGGGGCGTGCACTTCTTGATGGAAGTGGACATGCGCGCGGCCGTCAAGCAGGCAGTGGACACCTATGCCAGTGACTCGCGAACCGCCTTGCGTGAAAAACGCATCCGTTTTGCTGGCATCACGCGCGAAAGCAATGGCCTGAGTGTGGTGCTGCCCGACGCGGCCACGGCGGCCACCGCGCAAAACCTGTTGGCCGACCGCATGGCGGCCATGGTGTGGAGCACCGAGTCCGGCGCCGAAGGTGTGCGCCTGATGGGCCGCTTGTCGCCCAAGGCCATCGCCGACATCCAGGCGCAGGCGCTGCAGCAGAACATCGATACCCTGCACAAGCGCGTCAATGAACTGGGTGTGTCCGAACCCGTCATCCAGCAGCAAGGCCTGAACCGCGTGGTGGTGCAGTTGCCTGGTGTGCAAGACACCGCCCGTGCCAAGGACATCATCGGCCGCACGGCCACGCTGCAGTTCCGCTTGGTTGAAGCTGAAGGCGCCGCAGCCGCTGAAACCGTACCGCAGCGTGAAAAGTCCGACGGCCCGGCACGCACTGTCGGGCTCAAGCGCGACATCATCGCCACCGGTGACCAGCTCAAGCAAGCCAGCGCCACCATCGACAAGGACCAGCGACCGGCGGTATCGGTGCGGCTGGACGACGTGGCCGGCCGCGCCATGCGCACCATCACGCGCGAGAACCTGGGCAAGCCCATGGCCATCGTGCTGTACGAAAAGGGCAAGGGCGAGGCCATCTCGGTGGCCACCATCCAGGGTGAGTTCGGCACCGACTTCCAGATCACCGGCAACTTCACGCCGCAAGAAACTGCCGACATCGCGTTGCTGACTCGCGCGGGTGCCTTGGCCGCGCCCATGGACATCATTGAAGAACGCACCATCGGCCCGAGTCTCGGGGCCGACAACATCAACAAGGGATTGAAGAGCGTGACCTATGGCTTCATCGCCATCACGATCTTCATGTGCGCCTACTACCTGCTGTTTGGTGTGTTTTCGTCCATCGCGCTGGCCTTCAACCTGCTGTGTCTGGTGGCCGTGTTGTCGATGTTGCAGCTCACGCTGACGCTGCCTGGCATTGCGGCCATCGCGCTGACGCTGGGCATGGCCATTGACGCCAACGTGCTGATCAACGAACGTGTGCGAGAAGAGCTTCGCGGCGGCGCGTCGCCGCAGGCTGCCATTCAGATCGGCTATGAAAAGGCCTGGGGCACGATCCTCGACTCCAACGTCACCACGTTGATTGCGGGCTTGTCGCTGCTGGCTTTTGGTTCAGGACCGGTGCGCGGGTTTGCCGTGGTGCACTGCCTGGGCATCCTGACCAGCATGTTCTCGGCCGTGATGTTCTCGCGAGGCTTGGTCAACCTTTGGTACGGGCGGCAGAAGCGGCTCAAGGCAGTGTCAATTGGCCAGATCTGGCGGCCCGACGGTGCCAAGCCGGCGCTTGAGTCCACAGAGGCCTGAACGGGGAACACAGCATGGAATTCTTCCGCATCAAGAAAGATATCCCGTTCATGCGCCACGCGTTGGTGCTGAACATCGTCTCGTTCATTACCTTTGCGCTGGCCGTGTTCTTTCTGACCACGCGCGGGCTTCACAAGTCGATTGAATTCACAGGGGGTACGCTGATCGAGGTGGCGTACACGCACACGGCCGACATCAACCGCACGCGGGGCGTGGTGGAAGGCATGGGTTTTGGCGAAGTGCAGGTGCAGAACTTTGGTACCTCGCGGGACGTGCTGATCCGCCTGCCGCTGCGTGGCGACGTCAAGCAAAGCGAGGTGGCCGGCCGCGTGTTTGACGCGCTGTGCAAGTCCGAAACCGGCACGCCCGGCACCAAGCAGTACACCACCGACAAGGGCGAACAGGTCAGCCGTGCGTCATGCACACTGGCCGACGGCAATGAGCCGCTGCTGCTGACACGCACAGAGGCCGTGGGGGCGTCCGTCGGCGCTGAGCTCTACGAAAACGGCGCGCTGGCGCTGGGGGTCACCGTGCTGGGCATCATGGCTTATCTGGCCGTGCGCTTTGAGTGGAAATTTGCCGTGGCCGGCATCATTGCCAACCTGCATGACGTGGTCATCATCCTTGGCTTCTTTGCCTACTTCCAGTGGGAGTTTTCACTGGCGGTGCTGGCCGCCATATTGGCCGTGCTTGGCTATTCGGTGAACGAATCGGTGGTCATCTTTGACCGCGTGCGTGAGACCTTCAGGCGCTTTCGCAAGCTCAATACCCACCAGGTGATTGACCACGCCATCACCAGCACCACCAGCCGCACCATCATCACCCACGGCAGCACGCAGATGATGGTGCTCAGCATGCTGCTGTTTGGCGGCCCCACGCTGCATTACTTTGCCGTGGCGCTGACCATCGGCATTCTCTTTGGTATCTATTCGTCGATCTTTGTGGCCGCGGGCATTGCCATGTGGTTGGGCGTCAAGCGCGAAGACCTGATCAAGCTAGGGGCCAAGGAACAGGACCCGAATGATCCGAATGCAGGGGCCGTGGTGTAGAGTGGTTTGAACCCGACCACGCCCGCCCGCAACCGCACCTGACATGGCCACCAGCGCCTCGCCCGACTCCATTGCCGGCCAGGCGCGGCGGCTCTATACCGAAGAACTGGTCAAAGGCCTGACGCCCTTGGTGCAGGCGGTGATTGACCACGCCCGCATCCTGCTCGACAAACCCTCAGAGCACACTGTTTTCCAGCGCCGGCGTGATCTTGTCCAGGGCCTGATGAGTGGCGCGCAGGCATGGCATCGCGCCATCGTCACGGGCTTGCGCAAGGTGCTGACACACGGCGTATCCGCGTCACGGCCCGGAGATTTACCACCGCCGGGCAGTTCGCGTGACGTGCTCACCCTGGTGCCCGACGACACCATAGAGCTTGAGATCGTTACTTCGCGCCTGGCCTTGGCCATCATGGACCGCGCTTCCTGGGAGTTTGCCGATCTGCGCTCGCGGGTGGCACACCTTGAGGGCCGTACCGAGCTCGATCCCCACGACATGCTGCGCGCGCACGTGCTGGCCCGCATCGTGTTTGACGCCTGGCGGGCAGCGGGCCTCAATCTGGACGGTTGGCGCGAACTGCAGCCGGTGCTGCACGACGAGTTGTCTTTGGTCGTTGAAGAGGCTTATCACGAGACCAATCGGTGGCTGATAGAGCAACGTGTGCTGCCCGAGGTGGACTTGCGGCCCTTCATTCGCCGCTCCCGCACCCACCCCAACGCGCCGCTGGGCTGGCAGGCTGGTGCAGGTGTGCGTGACGGCAATTCAGGCCACAGCGGCCACTTTGGGCAGGGCGGGCCGGGCATAGGTCCTGGCGCATCCGCGTCCTACGGTGCGGCCACGGGCTTTTCTGCGGATCGGGGATGGCCTGGCGGCGGCAGCGGCCGAGGCGGTGTCGGTGAAGAAACACGCATGATGACGCGTGCTGCCCCACTGGCACGCAACCGCGAGCATGCCGAGGCTGTGCTGGGGCGCCTGAATCGCCTGATAGGCCGTTACGTACCTGAATTTGGTGCGTCCACCCGGTCACAGGCCTTGCCTCGCGCCGAACACGTACTTTCGCCGGGTCTGGCGCGCGCCATAGACACGGCGCAGAACGGCATCCGGCAGCGTTTGTCACCCACCACGCGCAGTGGTGAACCCTTGATCACCGCCCCGGTGATGCTGGAAGAATTGCACCAGCGCAAGCAGGTGCTCAAGAAGGCGGCCACAGGCCCGGAAGAGCGGGCCACCATCGAGATCGTGGCCTTGCTCTTCCAGAGCATCCTCACCGAAGACCGCATCCCGGCCACTGTGCGCGTGTGGTTTGCGCGCCTGCAGATGCCGGTGCTGCGTGTGGCCGTTACCGAGCCCGATTTCTTTGCCACCATCGACCACCCGGCGCGGCGCCTGATTGACCGCATGGGTGCGTGCGTGATGGGCTTTGACAGCGCCGGCGGCAACGTCGGCGACGCGCTGGAGAAGGAAATCAAGCGCATCGTGCAGGTGGTGGAAGCTTACCCAGACACCGGACGGCGCGTCTTTCAGACGGTGCTGACCGAGTTTGAGAAGTTCCTGGAGCACTACTTCAGCACCGAGAACGAAGCCAGCAAGCGAGGTGTCTCGCTGGCGCAGCAGGTTGAGCAGCGCGAAACCATGGCCATCCAGTACACCATTGAGCTCCGCCGCATGCTCAATGAGGTGCCGGTGCAAGAAGGCGTGCGGCAGTTTCTGTTTCACGTCTGGGCCGATGTGCTGGCCACCACGGCCGTGCGCTTTGGCGGGCAAGGCAGCCAGACCCGCGTCATGAAGCGTGCGGCGGCCGACCTCATCTGGAGCGCCAGTGCCAAGGTCACACGTGAAGAACGTGCTGAAGTCATCCGCCGCCTGCCCCTGTTGCTGAAGTCATTGCGCGAAGGCATGGCGTCTGCCGGCATGGTGGCGTCCAAACAAGACGAGCACATCCAGCAGCTCAACAACTCGCTGGCTGCGGCCTTTACGGCCAAGGCGGCAGTCATTCCTGACGAACGGCTGCGTGAGCTGATGGAGCGGCTGGAAACCCTGGAAGAGCTGTTGCCGGACGCGGCCGATGTGGAGATCGACGAGTCCATGGTGCTCGACTTGTCGGGCCACCAAAGTTCAGAGCTGGAAGTGGTGCTCGAAGGGGGCTCCATGCCCACGCCCGCCATGGTGGCCTGGGCGCGCGAACTGCAGGTCGGCAGTTGGTACATGATGGACCGCGGCGGCCACAGCGAGCCGGTGCAATTGGCCTGGCACGGCTTGCGCAAGCAGTTGTCGCTGTTTGTTACGCCGCAAGGCCGCTGCGTGCTCTTTCAGCAGCACCGGCTGGCGTCTTACCTGCAGGCCGGTTTGATGCTTCCGGCACAGGATGAGGCTCTTACCGTGCGCGCCACACGCAGTGCGCTTGCCAAGCTGGACGTGGACGCCTCGCGCTTGTTGTCCTGAGGTCTGGTTCGCTCAGTGGATCAGCCGGTCTTCGGCATCCACGAACAGTTCGTCCAGGATCAGTGCGTCAGGCTCTTCGCCCAGGCTCCAAAAGACCATCAGCACGATGATCTTGAGGTCTTCCAGGTCCATGGTGCCGGTACCGACGGCCATGGCACGGTCGATAACCATCTCGCGCATCGGCGCAGGCAGTACACCGGCCGACTCAAGGAAGGCAATGAAGCCCACCGAAGAAACGTCGAGGACTTCGCGTTCCTCGTCGGTGTAGATGCGCATGCTGCCGGGCACAGGGCTGCCGGTGCAGGCTTCGGCGCTGCTGGCCAGGCCGTCCAGCCACTTCAACGCGTCCTGAATTTCTTCAGGTTCGAAACCCACCGCAGAGAGCTTGCGCGAGAGCTGTTTGGGCTCTGGGCAGGCGTCTGGCCGCCAGTAGTTTTCGTAGAGGTAGACCAGCACTTCGAACATCAAACCACTATACCCGAGGGCAACAGCCGTTGTCGGTGAGCCTGCGGCAGCGCATTGGCGCACCTGCGTCGTGCGGTGCCTGGCGCCAGCAAGCGCCTCACGCGGTGTGCCGCCGCTGGTAAAGCCCACCGGGCAGGCGCGACACCTGGCCGTCGAGTTCCAACTCCAGCAACTTGGCGTTCAGGTCGGACACGGGCCAGCCCGTGCGGGAAACCAGCGCGTCCATGGTGACCGCATCGTGCCCCAGTGCGTCGAGCAGCGGATCGGCGGGCGCTGTGGTGCCGTCGTGGAGTGGCAAAGCTGCCTGGGTGGGGCCGGCCAAGTGCAGTTCTTCAAGAATGTCTTGGGCCGATTCCACCAGTTTGGCCCCTTGCTTGATCAGCGCATGGCAGCCCTTGGACTGCGGTGCATGGATGGAGCCGGGCACCGCAAACACATCGCGCCCAGCCTCCAACGCCAGCCGGGCGGTGATCAGCGAGCCCGATTGCAGCGCGGCCTCTACCACCAGCGTGCCCAAGGAAAGGCCCGCGATGATG
>CAZUKT010000243.1:0-7186 GCA_964620975.1 uncultured Rubrivivax sp.
CGTTTATGGGGCGCTGCGGCGCCGCCGCCAAGCCGCGCCGCCGCTGGGGGTGCCCGGCGGATGCCCGGCCCTGTGCAGGCGGCACCAGCAGCGGGCATCGCCTGCGGTTATGGGGAGGCAACCAACAGGCATTGGTTATCCCCGATGGGCCGCTTGATGCTGCGGGGCAACACTGTGTGATGTTTTGCGTCTGTAAGCTGGCGCAACCGCCCAACCACCGAGGAGAAACAAAGATGAAGTTGAGAGCGCTTGTTGGCAGTTTGTTCGTGCTGGGTTTTGCCACCCACGCTGCGGCCCAGGTGGCCCAGCGCGTTGAAATCACCGGCTCCAGCATCAAGCGGCTGGCCGACGAAGGGGCCTTGCCGCTGCAGGTGATCACGGCCGCTGAAATCCAGCAAATGGGCGTGGTCTCGGCCGAACAACTGGTGGACACCCTGGCGGCCAACTCCGCCAACGTCGACAACTCCACCTCGCGCAACAACGTCTTCGGTGCTGAGCAAGACCGCCTCACCGGGGGCTCGTCGTTTGCCAACCTGCGCGGCCTGGGCCCCACGGGCACGCTGGTGCTGCTCAACGGCCGCCGCGTGTCCACGCACGGCATGAGCGGCGGCGCGGTAGACCTGAACACCATCCCCATGACGGCGGTGGCGCGGGTTGAAATCCTCAAGGACGGTGCTTCGGCCATTTACGGCACCGACGCCATTGGCGGTGTCATCAACTTCATCCTGAAGAACGACTTCACGGGCGCCACCATCGGTGTCAGCACCGCCGTGCCGCTGGCCAAGGGCGGCGGCGCCACGCGCCGCGCCTACCTGACGGGGGGTGCCGGCAACCTGGCCAAGGACGGCTACAACATCATGGCCAACGTGACGTTCGACAAGAACGACATCCTGCGTGGCAAAGACCGCAGCTGGGCCACCGGCTACCAGCCCGCGCTGGGCCTGTCGCCCGACACCACCAGCTCGCCGCACGCCAACATCATTGCGTCAGCGGGCACTGCGCTCACCTCGGCCGGGTCCACCGTGGGCGCCACCGACGCCACCAAGTACACCAACCTCAACTTGCTGGCCATGCAGGGCAAGTGCGGTGACTTGCCCTTCCAGGTGCCGATGGCCGACAACATCACGCTGTGGGACAAGTTTGGCTACACCAAGGCCAACAGCACCTACCGCTGCGCCACCGACTACGGCCGCCAGTTCATGCTGTCGGCACCCAAGTAGGCCATCAACGTGGTGGCACGCGGCACCATGAAGCTGGGCGAGGTGCACACCGCCTTCCTGGAATTTGTGGGTTCTGAAACCAACGTGATGGCCGAATTCACGCCCTACCAGTTCAGCAGCACGGCCGACGCCACCACCAACTACAAGCCCACCGACCCGCACTACCCCAACCTGAAGCTGGCGGGTGCCAACGACTTTGACCCCACCAAGGCGGTGGCCTACCGCCTGCGCATGTGGGACTGGGGCTACCGCACCCTGGAAAACACGTCCAAGAACCTGCGTGTGGCGGCGGGCGCCGACGGTGAGATCGGGGCCTACTTCTACAAGGCCGGTCTTTCCTTTGGCCAGGCCGAGAGCTCGTCGTACATGCACGACGGTTACGCCGACACCAAGAAGCTGGTGGCCGCGCTGGCCACGGGCGTCATCAACCCCTTCTTGATGCCGGGCCAGGAGCAAACGCAAGCCGCCAAGGACTTGATCGATTCCACCAAGGTGCGTGGCCGCCTGTTTGGTGGCAAGACCAGCGTGTGGCAGGTGGATGCCACCGTGTCGGGCGAGCTCTTCAAGCTGCCGGCGGGCCCGCTGGGCTTTGCGGTGGGCATGGACTTGCGCAAGGAGTCGTACGAATTTTCGGGCTCCCAGGGCTACACCTGCGTCAGTACCTTCACCCCGGCCAATGCCGCGTTGGCCAATTCGGTGATGGGCTGCCCCGGCAATTCTTCAGCGCCAGATTCGACGCGTGACATCACGGCCGTCTTCGGCGAACTGCTGGTGCCGGTGTTCAAGAGCCTTGAACTGCAACTGGCCGTGCGGCATGACCAGTATTCGGGCATTGGCGGCACCACCAACCCGAAGATCGGCTTCAAGTTCCAGCCGTTTGAAAGCTTCATGATGCGCGGCTCGGTGAACACGGGCTTCCGTGCGCCGACCGCGCAGCAGTTGCAACTGGGCCAGGTCACGCTGGCGCTGACGGGCCAGTTCAGCGACCCCGAAAAGTGCCCCACCGACCCCACCCAATGCGCCCGCACCGGCATGCCTTACCGCACCGGCGGCAACCCCACCCTGCAGCCTGAAAAGTCGAGCCAGGGCATGCTGGGCGTGGTCTTCACACCCATGACCGGCCTGCAATTCATGGCCGACTACTGGGAAGTCAAGCTTGACGACCGCATCCGCAGCCTGTCGCCTGCTTTCATGATCACCAACTACGACTTGTTCCGCGACAACTTTGTGCGTGACGGCAGCGGCAACGTCGAATACATCCAGGCCGGCTGGGTGAATGCGGCCGAAAGCCAGACCAAGGGGCTGGACCTGGGGGTCACCCACCGCATCAACTTTGCCGGTGGCCGCCTCAACAGCATGCTCACGGCCACCAAGATGGTCAGCCACAAAGAGCGGCTCATCAGCACCGCGCCGCTGGCCGAATTTGTGGGCGAATGGTCGGGCACCACGCTGTACCTGCCCTGGAAGGCGTCCGGCAGCATCGGCTTCAAGACCGACAACTGGAACACCACCGGGTCGTTCAGCTACAAGTCGTCGTACAAAGACGAAGACCGCTCGCCTTACACCGCCAACCCCGGCCCGCGGCGCGACGTGGAGGCCTACACCACCTTCAACCTGTTCACCACCTACACGGGCATCAAGAACCTCACGCTCAGCGCAGGCGTGATCAACCTCTTTGACAAGGACCCGCCGTTCACGCACCACAACGTGGACAACGTGGTGGGTGCCGGCTGGGACCCGCGCGTGGCCGATCCACGGGGCCGCACGGTGTCGGTGTCCATGCGCTACGACTTCAAGTAAACGCAAACCACGCGGCCGCCTCACACCGGGGCGGCCGCACAAGAAAGAAGCCCCGCATGCAGGCAGCATGCGGGGCTTTTTGTTTGGGCGCGGCAAGCGGCCGGGGCCGCCTGCGGGCGCTGCGTGTTCAGGCCCGGCGGCGCGCGGCCGCAGCCATCAAGCCCAGCGCCGCAGCCACCAGCGCCAGCGAGCCGGGCTCGGGCACGGTGTTGCCAGCGTAGTCGGTCACCACCACGTTGTCGTAGCTCACGTGTTCACCCCAGCTGACCACGCCCAGCGCACCGCCCACGCCGCCCGGGCTGTTGGCCTTGTTGAAGTCGGCCCCGCCCCAAACCGCAGACGTGCCGTTGATGCTGACGCGCATCAGCTGCGCCACGTAGTCCACTTCAAAGGCCAGGTGGTAGCTGATGCCGTTGATGTCGGCCGCATTGGTGGTGGCAAAACCGGCGCCGGTGATCACCTCGCCCAAATACGGGCTCTCCCACGCGGTGACGTGGTCGGCGTGTGTGCGCAGGTAGCCGGTGCTGTACACCGACGCGCCGGTCTTGCCCCAGAAGAAGCCCACGTGGCCCCAGTCGCTGCCGGTGCCGGGTGTGGCGCCCACCACCTGCACGTCGGCCTCGATCTTGAAGTGGTTGGACGTGGCCAGGCCGTTGATGGCCGCAAAGCCCGGCGCGCTGGGGTTGTGGTTGGTCTGCGTGGTGCTGGACTGCAGCTTGTTGTCGGCCGCCGCCCAGGTGCCGGTGTTGGGGCCCGAATAGCTCCAGTTGGCCGCGCTGTTGGTGCCAAAGCTGTCTTGAAACACGATGCCGGCCTGGGCTTGCGCCACGCAGGTGGCAGCGGCGGCAACACCGAGAAGGAGCTTGAAGGGGGTCATCTTGTTTCCTGTGCAGAAGCGCCGGCAGAAAGGTTGGCGGCTGAGGGGTTACGCAATGTAAGAGGCCGCTGGGGCTCAGGCACCCCCGGTTCCAAGGGGCTGCGGGTGACGCAATGCACGGGGGCGGCGGCTGCGTCGGGCCAGCTGGGTGTGGCGCAGAGCGGCCGGTGGCGGCGATGGCCGGCGAGGGCCGGTGCCGCAGCTCGCGGCGCCGCGCAACAGCGGGCGAGAATGGCGCCATGCCCACCACCACGGCACTCGCCCAAGCCCTGCGCCACGCCGTGCGCGTGCTGGACTTCCCCAGCACCAGCGACCACTGGCAAGGGGGCCAGCCGGCGGTGCTGATGCCCAGCATCGACCTGGCTGTGGTGTCCTTTGTTTCAGGCCGCAAACCGCGCTGGGCCAACGTGCTGTTTTCGCGCGAACACCCCCAAGGCGTGGTGGCCGACATCGGCGCTGACGGTGGCCCGGTGTGCAACGTGCAATTCGTTTCCGACGAACGCAATGCCTTGGGCGAGTCCACCCCCTGGTTGCCCGGCAGTGGCTGGTCTGCGATGCCCTGGCGCACATTGCATGGCACCGGGCCGCACCGTGTGGTGGCACCTTACCCGGCGTCGCTGCTGAAACTGATGGTGGCCGTGGGTGTGGGCATGGCGGTAGACGCCGGCCGCACGGCCTGGCCCGACGCGCTGGAACCCATGGTCACGCACAGCGACAACGACGCCACCGACACCTGCGTGGCGCTGCTGCACCGCTGCGGCGTGGTGGCCACGCTGAACCAGCGCTTTGCGGCGCTGCGCCTGCCCACGCTGCAACTCAACAACACCCAGGCGAGCGGCGGCTGGCGCAACGCCAGCGGTGCGGGCGTGGGGCAGATCCACATGACGGCCTGGGACACCGTGCGCCTGCTGTGGCTGCTGGACGCGCAAGCGCCGCCCGCACCGTGGTTGCCGGCGTCGTTGCGCGAAAGCACGCCACTGCTGCAGCCGGCCACACGCGACCATTTGCGTGCCGTTCTGGCACGGCAGACGCTTGACGAAGTGCTGTCGTCAGGCCGCCTGCGTGATGTGCCCGGCTGGGTGCCCGGCCTGCCCGATGCGCCGGCCTTTGCGCACAAGACGGGGTGCACCGACAACTACGCGTCTGACGCCGGCATCGTGCACACACACGGCGCGCACTACATCGTGGCCGTGCTCACGAGCCTGGGCCGGCGCTACGCCCCGCACCCGCGTTGTGCCACCACCTGGCGGCTGCCGGCGCTGGGCGCGGTGGTGCATGCGTTGATGTCGCAGCCTGCCTGACAAGGACACCCCATGAGTTTTGCCGCCCTCAAACCCGGGGACCTGGTCGCCGTGGTGGCACCCGCTGGCCCGGCGTCGGCCGAACAGGTGGCCGCCGTGCCCGCGCTGTACCAACGCCACGGCCTGCGTGTGCGCCTGCACCCGGGTTGCCACGCCAGCACCGGCTACCTGGCCGGGCCCGACGCTTTGCGCCTGGCCGACCTGCACGCCGCGCTGGCCGACCCGGAGGTGGCGGCCATCCACTGCCTGCGCGGCGGCTACGGGGCCATGCGGCTGCTGCCCGAGGTGGATGCAGCGCTGGTGCAGCGCGCGGCCAAGCTGCTGATCGGCTACAGCGACATCACCGCGCTGCATGCGTTGTGGGCTTGCTGCGGCTTGCCCAGCCTGCACGCGCCCATGCCGGCGTCGGACCTCATCAAACCCGGCCGTGAAGCCGACGAGGCCGCGCTGTTTGGCTTGCTGCGCGCGGGCCTGCTTGACGGCACGGTGCTGGCCCCCGCCCTGGCCGCCGACGGCCTGCGTGTGCCCGGCCACGCGCAAGGCACGCTCATCGGCGGCAACCTCAGCCTGGTGGCGGCTTTGCTGGGCACGCCCTGGGCCTGGCATGCACCAGGCGCGATCCTCTTTCTGGAAGACGTGAGCGAAGAACCCTACCGGGTGGACCGCCTGCTCACGCAGTTGCGACTGGCCGGTGTGCTGCACGCGGTGAACGGCTTTGTGCTGGGCAGCTTCACCGAAGAAAGCTCGCCCGCGGCGCTGCTGCAAGACATGCTGTGTGGCCTGGGCAAGCCCGTGCTGGGCGGCTGGCCCACGGGCCACGGCACGCCCAACCTGCCGCTGCCCATGGGCCTGCCCGTGGCGCTGGACGCCACGGCCGGGCGCATCACGCTGCGGCAAGACTTCCTGCGGCCTGGCTGAAGCCAACCCAAGCCGCAAAATAGGCGGTTCTGCCGCCACCACCGCCTGAGAGCCTGAGCCCACCATGTCCACCACCGCCTCGGTCGCCCTCGCTGCGCTCGGCCCCGCCTTGCCCGCCACCACATTGCACAGCCTGCCGCTGCTGGCCAAAGGCAAGGTGCGCGACAACTACGCCGTGGGCGCCTACCGCCTGCTCATGGTGGCCAGCGACCGCCTGAGCGCCTTCGACGTGGTCATGAAAGCACCGGTGCCCGGCAAGGGCCGGCTGCTGACGCAGATGGCGCTGTTCTGGTTTGAACACCTGAAAGGCATCGTGCCCAACCACCTGACGGGCCAGCCGCCCGAGAGCGTGGTGGCGCCCGGCGAAGCCCCGCTGGTGCAAGACCGCGCCATGCTCGTCAAGCGCCTCACGCCCGTGCCCTGCGAGGCCGTGGTGCGCGGCTACGTGGCCGGCTCGGGCTGGAAGGAGTACAGCAAGAGCGGCACCGTCTGCGGCATCGCGCTGCCGGCCGGCCTGAGCATGACGCAGCCGCTGGCCGAGCCCATCTTCACACCCGCCACCAAGGCGGCGGTGGGCGACCACGACGAGAACATCAGCTTTGACCAACTGGCGGCGCTGATAGGCGCGCCACGCGCGGCTGAGCTGCGCGACACCGCGATCCGCCTGTACAAGGCCGCCGCCGCTTACGCGCTGACACGCGGCATCGTCATCGCCGACACCAAGTTTGAATTTGGCCTGGACGAACACGGCACGCTGACGCTGATGGACGAAGCGCTCACGCCCGACTCGTCACGTTTCTGGCTCGCGGACGAACTGCAGCAGGGCCGTATCCACGCGCTCGACAAGCAGCCGCTGCGCGACTGGCTGGCCAGCACCGGCGTCACGGGCGGCGCCGAACAGGCCGCGCTGGACCTGCCGCCCGAGGTGATCGTGGGCGTGTATGAACGCTATGCACGTGCGCACCGCATGTTGTGTGGGGGTGCCGAATGAGCCCCCACGCTCGCATTCACTCGCTGCCCCCCAGGGGGGCGCGCGGCCACCTTGGGGCGGCCCGGCGGAGGCCGCAATG
>CAZUKT010000244.1:0-7172 GCA_964620975.1 uncultured Rubrivivax sp.
CGGCAGCGGCGCGCTGGCGGACCTGCTGTGCGAAGAGATCAAGAGCAAGCTCAAGATCAAGCGCGTGCGCGCCGACACCTTCGGCTACCTGCAGCGCAGCTTTGTGGGCTGCGTGAGCGACGTGGACCAGCGCGAAGCCCGCGAGGTGGGCGAAAAGGCCGTGCAATACGCCATGTGGGGCAACACCAACGGTTCGGTGGCCATCAAGCGCACGGGCTTTTACTCGGTGGACTACGAACTGCTGCCGCTTTCGGCCGTGGCCGGCAAGACACGCACCATGGAAGACGAATTCATCAGCGCCAGCGGCACCGACGTGACCGACGCCTTCAGGCTCTACCTGCGGCCCTTGCTGGGCTCGGGCTTGCCAGACGCCTTCAGGCTGCGGCCCAACGCGGTGGAGCGGGTGCTAAACCGCCCGCGTCGCTAAGGGTGTGGGCGGGCACCCCAGCCCGCCCCCAGGCTGAACGCACCGCATGGGTGGCGGCCAAGTGCCGTGTCTCGGGCCCTGACTTGGTCTGCATCAAGTTCACGTCGTGTGCACGGCCGCAAGATGGCACCGAACCCGCCTTTTGGTTGCGCGTTCCGTGCACGGGGCGGTGAACAAGCGCTGCCATGCAAACCCCCCTGACTGCCCCGACAAAAACCGCCCCGCCGGCGCCGCTTGACGATTCACCCACCCAGCGCCTGGACCGCCTGCTGCACGTGAGTGTGGCGCCCCTGAGTGGCAGCCTGTCGCCCGTGTCGCTGGCGCTGGCCATGGCCGACTGGGCCTGGCACCTGGCTGCGGCGCCGGGCCGCCAGCTTGAGCTGGCTGCGCTGGCCACGGGCCTGGCCGCTGACACCTTGCGCGCGTCCCCGGGCGACGACACCCTGCCCGCCGGCCACACCGACGACGACCCGCGCTTTCGCGACGCGGCCTGGGGGCAGTGGCCCTACAACCAATTGCGCGCAGGCTTTCGCAACACCGAAGCCTTCTGGCGCGAGGCCACCCACGTGCCCGGCATGACCGCGCACCACACCGAAATGACCCGCTTCTTTGCACGCCAGTGGCTGGGCATGATGGCGCCAGCCAACTGGCTGTGCACCAACCCGGTGGTGCAGCGCGACGCGCTCGACTCGGGCGGCACGCACTTGCTGCAAGGCGCAACAAACTGGCTGCGCGACATGGCCGGTGAACCCGACCCGCCAGCGGCCACGCCCGCACCGCATTTCGAGGTCGGGCGCGACGTGGCGGTGACGCCGGGCAAAGTGGTGCTGCGCAATCACCTCATCGAACTCATACGCTACGACGCGCAAACCACCAGCACGCACCCCGAGCCGGTGCTGATCGTGCCGTCGTGGATCATGAAGTACTACATCCTCGACCTATCGCCGCACAATTCTCTGGTGCGCTACCTGGTGCAGCAGGGGCACACGGTCTACATGATTTCTTGGCGCAACCCCGATGCCGACGACCGCGACCTGACCATGGACGACTACCTGCGCCTGGGTGTGTTTGACGCCTTGGGTGCCGTGGGCAAGCTGAGCGGCCAAACGCAGCCGGTGCATGCCATGGGCTACTGCCTGGGCGGCACGCTGCTGGCCATCGCAGCCGCAGCCCTGGGGCGCAGCGGCGGCGTGGCGGGCGGCGCCAGCTTGCCGCCGCTCAAATCGCTCAGCCTGCTGGCGGCGCAGACCGACTTTTCTGAACCCGGCGAACTCGGGCTGTTCATCGACGAGAGTCAGCTCCACTTTCTTGCCGACCTGACACGCGGCCCGGGCTACCTCAGCGGCGACCAGATGGCTGCGTCCTTCCAGTTCCTGCATTCGCGCGACCTGGTCTGGACACGGCGCATGCGCGAATACCTGCTGGGCGAACGCGAGCAGCTCAGTGACTTGATGGCCTGGAACGCCGACACCACCCGCATGCCTGCCCGCATGCACCGCGAATACCTCACCGCGCTGTACCTGAACAACGCGCTGGCGCACAGCAACTACCGCGTCGAAGGGCACGCCGTGTCGCTGGCCGACATTCGTTTGCCGGTGTTCATGGTGGGCACCGAACGCGACCACGTGTCGCCGTGGACGTCGGTCTACAAGCTGCACCACCTGTGCGACGCCGAAATCACTTTTGTGCTGGCCACCGGCGGCCACAACGCAGGCATCGTGTCAGAGCCGGGCCACGCCAGGCGCAGCTTCCGCATGGCCACGCGGACGGCCTACAGCGCCTGGGTTGAACACACACAGTGGGCGCACCAGGCACCGCGCCACGAAGGCTCATGGTGGCCCGCCTGGCATGCCTGGCTGGCGGCGCGCTCGCTGCCGCCACAGCGCGCCCATGCCGCACCGGCCAAGGCCGTGCTTGGCCCGGCACCGGGCGAATACGTGCACAGGCGCTGGTCCGAAAGCACGCCCGCAGGGCACTGACGGCAGACGGCTGTGGCCATGTCGGGCAGCACCATCCCGGGCGGGGCCTGGCCCCAGTCGATGGCCATCGCCATGGATGTGATGGCCGTCATGCGTGCCAGCGCTGCCACCGTGGCCGAACGCCAGGCCACGCGCCTGGCCCGGTTGCTGCAGGCCGCACAGCGCACCCGGTTTTATGGCCACTTGCTGCGCGGCGCTGATGCGCGCCAGGTGCGGCTGGACACCCTGCCCGTTGCCACCAAGCCGCTGCTGATGCAGCAGTTTGCCGACCGCGTGGCCGAACCCGCTCTGCAACTTGACGCACTGCGCGCCTTCTGCGCCGACCCAGCGCGTGTGGCCGAGCCCTTTCTGGGCCGCTACTTCGTTTGGGAAAGCTCCGGCAGCACCGGGCAGCCGGGCCTGTTTGTGCAGGACGAGACCGCCATGGCCGTTTATGACGCGCTTGAAGCCACCCGACATCATTCGCCGCGCCCTTTGATGCGGCTGATTGACCCGCTGTGCCTGGGCGAACGCTTTGCCTTTGTCGGCGCGCTGGGCGGCCACTTTGCCAGCCAGGTGTCGGTCAGACGGCACCAGCTGAACAACCCCTGGCTGGCACGGCAGTGGCGCAGTTTCTCCATCATGCAAAACACGGCAGCCCTGGTGGATGCGCTCAACGGTTTCCAGCCCAGCATCCTGGCCACTTACCCCACGGCCGCCGTGATGCTGGCCGACGAAGCACACCGTGGCACGCTGCGCATCCGGGCCCAAGAGGTGTGGACCGGCGGCGAAACGCTTTCGGCGCCCATGCGCAAGCGCATCGAGCATGCTTTTGGCTGCGCCCTGCGCAACAGCTACGGCGCGTCGGAGTTTCTGCCCATTGCGTGGGAATGCGAACAGGGTGCGCTGCATGTGAACGCGGACTGGGTGATCCTGGAGGCCGTGGATGCCCAGCACCGCCCGGTGCCGGCGGGCCAGGTCTCGCACACCACGCTGCTGACCAACCTGGCCAACCACGTGCAGCCGCTGATCCGCTTTGACATTGGTGACTGCATCACCCTGGGCGCGTGGCCCTGCGGCTGCGGATCGGCGCTGCCCACGCTGCAGGTGCAGGGGCGGCGCGACGACACGCTGGTAGAACTTGGCCGCCACGGCGCACGCGTGTCGCTGCTGCCTCTGGCGCTGACCACGCTGCTGGAGGACGAGGGTGGCGTGTTCGACTTCCAGCTCTGCCAGCACGCGCCCGGCCACTGGCGGCTTGCCTTGGGCCCGGACGCACCGCACAGCCACGCGGTGCGAGAGCGCTGTCGCACCCTGTTGGCAGGCTTTGCCCGTCTGCAGGGCGTGGCAGCTCTGCGCATTGAAACCCGTGTGGCCGATGCGTTGCCGCTGGGGCGCAGCGGCAAGCTGCAGCGCATCGTCGCTTGCACCGGGGTCAATGTCGGTGCGGGCGGCGCGTCCGGCCTGCACCGGCCGTGAGTGCAGCGCCCACAGCGCGGGGTGCCTTCAACCCAGCGAGTCGTTCACCTGCTCGTTGAACTCCGACAGGCTCACCGCCGTGTTCACTTCACGCGGCATGGCGTCGCGCACGGAAAACACACCCAGGATCTTGCCGTTGTCGGCCACCACGGGCAGGTGGCGGAAGCCACGCTCGATCATGATCAGCACCGCGTCGGCCACCCGCAACTCGGGCTTCACGCACTGCGGGTTGGGCGTCATGATCTTGCTCACCGGCGTCTGCAGGTCCAGTGCCTTGGCCACTACGCGCGTCATCATGTCGCGTTCGGTCACGATGCCCACCATGTGGCTGGCGTGGTCGATGATGAGCACGCTGCCGCAGTTGGCGCGTGTCATGACGCAGGCCGCGTCGTGCACGCTGGCCGTGGGCAGCACGCTCAGTACATGGCGGCGTGACATGGCCTGGAAGATGGTGCGTTCGGACATGGTGGGTCTCCTGGATCGCCTGGGTAGAGGGTCAGCGCAACGGGCCGGTGCAAAGGCTCAACGCAGGCTCGCGTTGATCTTGGCCAGCACGCTGGAGCCGGGACACAACTGGGCCTCTTTCAGCGCATTCAGCGGCGTGGCGCAGGTATTGAACGCCGTGTGCAGGTCGGTGGCCAGCGGGTCCATGTAGAGCAGCCCGGTGACGACCTCGCCGTGCTGGGCGTGTTCATTCATGTAGCTCAGCGCGCCAAAGCGGTCGGTGGGGTCGTAGTCGTCGTGCAGCTTGCGCAGGCGCAGGATGGTGCCGTCGTGCTGGGGCACGTCCACCACCTCGCCAGGTGCGTATTCGGTGGTGATCTCTTCACCCGGCGTCATGAAGTCGATGCGGCTCACGGCTTCGTTGTGCTGGCGCACGTAGTCGTAGCTCTTGGTGCTGCCGCCGTGGTTGTTGAAGGTGACACACGGGCTGATGACGTCGATGAAGGCCGCACCGCCGTGCGCCATGGCGCCCTTGATGAGCGGCACCAGTTGTGCCTTGTCACCCGAAAAGCTGCGTGCCACGTAGGTGGCGCCCAACTGCAGCGCCAGCGCCACCAGGTCCACCGGGCTGTCGGCGTTGACGACGCCCTTCTTGCTCTTGCTGCCACGGTCTGCCGTGGCACTGAACTGACCCTTGGTGAGGCCGTAGACGCCGTTGTTTTCAACGATGTAGGCCATGCGCACGCCGCGCCGCATGGCGTTGGCAAACTGGCCCAGGCCGATGCTGGCGCTGTCGCCGTCACCCGACACACCCAGGTACAGCAGCGCACGGTTGGCCAGGTTGGCACCGGTCAGCACGCTGGGCATGCGGCCGTGCACGGTGTTGAAGCCGTGGCTGGCGCCCAGAAAGTAGTCGGGCGTCTTGCTGCTGCAGCCGATGCCGCTGAGCTTGGCCACGCGGTGGGGCTCAATGTCCAGTTCCCAGCAGGCCTGGATGATGGCCGCGCTGATGCTGTCGTGCCCACAACCGGCGCACAGGGTGCTGATGCGGCCTTCGTAGTCACGCCGCGTGTAGCCCACCTTGTTGGTGTGCAACGACGGGTGGTGCAGCTTTGGCTTGGTGATGTAGGTCATGCTGCCCCCTTGGCGGTGCTGGCGGTGCTGGCGTTGGTACTGGCTTCGTGTTTGGCAATCGCCTTGCGGATGGCGTCGACGATGAAGCGTGCGGTGATGGGCGTGCCGTCGTAGTGCAGCACGGCCGGCACCCGGGCCGGGTCCACTTCAAGTTCGTTGATGAGCAGGCTGCGCATCTGTGCGTCGCGGTTCTGTTCCACCACAAACACCCGGTCGTGCGCGCCAATGAAGTCGGGCACCACCTTGGGGAAGGGGAAGGCGCGCAGCCGCAGCGCGTCCACCAGCACACCTTCATCTTCAAGCACGTCCAGCGCCTCGCGCATGGCGGGGCTGGTAGAGCCGTAGTAGATGACGCCGTAGCGCGTGGATTCGTCGCTCAGGCGCAGCACCGGCTGCGGCACCAGGTCGGCCGCGGTCTTGAACTTCTTCAGCAGCCTTTCCATGTTGTAGATGTAGTCGGGCCCCCGTTCGCTGTACTGCGCGTACGGGTTGCGTGTGGTGCCGCGCGTGAAAAACGCGCCCTTGCTGGGGTGCGTGCCGGGCAGCGTGCGCCAAGGGATGCCGTCACCGTCGACGTCTTTGTAGCGTCCGAAGTCCTTGCCGGCTTCCAGCTCTTCGGCGGTCATGACCTTGCCAGTGTCATAGGTGCGCGTGTCGTCCCAGGCAAAGGGTTTGCACAGACGCTGGTTCATGCCGATGTCGAGGTCGGTCATGACGAAGATGGGCGTCTGCAGGCGGTCGGCCAGGTCCAGCGCGGCGGCGCTTTGCTCAAAACATTCGTAGGGGTCTTGCGGCAGCAGCAGCACATGTTTGGTATCACCGTGGGACGCATAGGCGCAGGCCAGGATGTCGCTTTGCTGCGTGCGCGTGGGCATGCCGGTGGACGGCCCGCCGCGTTGCACGTTGATGATGGTGACCGGAATTTCGGCAAAGTAGGCCAGGCCGAAAAACTCCTGCATCAGGCTGATGCCAGGGCCCGACGTGGCCGTGAACGAGCGTGCGCCGTTCCAGCCCGCGCCCACGGCCATGCCGATGGACGCCAGTTCGTCTTCGGCCTGCACGATGGCAAAGCGGTGCGTGCCGGTGGCCGGGTCGATGCGGTACTTGTCGCAATACTTCTGAAAGGCCTCGGGCACCGACGACGAAGGCGTGATCGGGTACCACGCGCACACCGTGGCGCCGCCGTAGATGCAGCCCAACGCGGCGGCGCTGTTGCCGTCGGTGAAGATCTGGTCGCCCACCTTGTCGGAGCTGTGCACACGCAGCCCCAGTGGGTGCGGCACATTTTTCTTGACGTAGTCGCGGCCCAGGTGCAGCGCCTGCACGTTGCTTTCAAGCAGCCTTTCCTTGCCCTTGTACTGCTCGGCAAAGAGCTTTTCAAACACCTCGGCGTCCACGTTCAGCAGCAGCGACAGTGCACCCACGTAGATGATGTTCTTGAACAGCGTGCGCTGGCGCGGGTCGGTGTAGTGCTCGTTGGCGATGGCCGTCAGCGGCACGCCGATGACGTGGATGTCGTCGCGCAGGCTGCCCGGTGGCAGCGGGCGGGTGCTGTCGTAGAACAGGTAGCCGCCGGGTTCAATCTCGGCCACGTCCTGGGCCCAGGTCTGGGCGTTCATGGCCACCATCATGTCCACGCCACCGCGCCGGCCGTGGTAGCCCTTTTCACACACCCGGGCCTCGTACCAGGTGGGCATGCCCTGGATGTTGCTGGGGAAGATGTTGCGCGG
>CAZUKT010000245.1:0-7166 GCA_964620975.1 uncultured Rubrivivax sp.
CTACCGCCGCGGCAACTTCAACGGCAGCTGGGACCAGTTGCTGTGTGACGCATTGATCGACGTGCAGGGCGCCGAAATCGCCTTCAGCCCGGGCTTCCGCTGGGGCACCACGCTGCTGCCGGGTGACGTGATCACGCGCGAACTGATGATGGACCAGATGGCCATCACCTACCCCTACGCCACCGTCACGCCCATGAGCGGCGAGCTCATCAAGACCATCCTGGAAGACGTGGCCGACAACCTCTTCAACCCTGATCCGTATTACCAGCAGGGTGGCGACATGGTGCGTGTGGGTGGCCTGCAGTACACCATGGAGCCAGGCCAGAAGATGGGCTCGCGCATCAGCGACATGCGGCTTGGCGGCAAGCTCGTTGAAGCTGACAAGACCTACAAGGTGGCGGGCTGGGCGCCGGTGGCTGAAGAAGCCAGCAAGGCCGGCAACAGTCCCGTGTGGGACGTGGTGGAAACCTGGCTCAAGAGCCAGGCCGGCGGCCGTGTCACGGCACGCAAGATCAACACGCCCAAGCTCGTGGGGGTGCAGGGCAATCCCGGTCTGGCCTGAACCGGCCCGCCCCCGCAGAATTCCGCGCGCCCAAGCTGGGCGCCACCCCAGGAGACACCCATGCACATTCGCAGCCTGATCGCCGGTTTCATGATCGCCCTTGTCACCGCGCTGCCGGCGTGGGCGCAGGACGCGGTGGTCTACCACATCGACGACATGTCGCTGCAGGCGCTCAAGGGCCTGCGCAACATTCGCAACCACCTCGATGTGGACCCCACGGCCAAGATCACCGTGGTCACACATGCCCTGGGCGTGGACTTCCTGCTCGAAGGCCAGAAAGACGTCAACGGCAGCCCCTTTGCCGGCCCCGTGTCGGCCCTGGTGGCTCGCGGCGTGAAGTTTGAGATCTGCGAAATCACGCTGAAGAACCGCAACCTCAAGAAGGAGCAGTTCATCCAGGAAGCCGGCTTCACGCCGTCGGGCGTGGTGCGCCTGGCCAAGCTGCAAAAGCAGGGTGCGGCCTACATCAAGCCCTGATCGCCGCCGTGTGCTTTGCACACCCCTGTTCCACGCTGAAGCCGCGACGCTTCTGAACCCGCAAGACCGAGTGCCCCGATGCAAGCCTTGATAGACCGCCTGGGTGAACCCTGGGCCTTGGCCGGTGCCGGCCTGCTCATTGGTTTGGCATTTGGCTTCTTCGCGCAGCGCTCGCGTTTTTGCCTGCGCTCGGCCGTCATCGAGTTCTCCCGCAACCTGGTGGGCGGCAAGCTCACGGTGTGGCTGTTTGCCTTTGCCTCGGCCGTGGTGGCCACGCAGGCGCTGGCGCTGGCCGGGCTGTTTGACGCCAGCCAGGCGCGGCAGATTGCCACGCGGGGCAGCCTGTCGGGCGCGGCCATTGGGGGCGCCTTGTTTGGCATGGGCATGATCCTGGCGCGGGGTTGCTCCAGCCGCTTGCTGGTGTTGGCCGCGCAGGGCAATTTGCGCTCGGTGATGTCGGGGTTGGTGTTTGCCGTCACGGCGCAGGCGTCATGGACGGGCGCGCTGGCGCCACTGCGCGAAGCCGCCGCAGGCTGGTGGACGGTGGACGGCGGCGCCGCACGTGACCTCATCGCCCGCACCGGCATCGGCCACGGCGGCGCCTTGCTGTTTGGCGTGCTGTGGCTCGCCGCAGCAGTGTTCTGGGCGCGGCGGCAAAAGGTGGCCACCTGGGGCTGGGCTGGTGCCATTGGCGTGGGCCTGAGCATTGCCGCCGCCTGGTGGGCCACGTATGCCTTTACCCAAGTGGCGTTTGAGCCCCACCCCATACAGGCGCTGAGCTTCACCGGCCCGTCGGCCGAGGTGCTGACGCGGGTGCTCTTTGCCAGCGACAAGCCGCCCACCTTTGACCTGGGGCTGATGCCCGGCGTCTTCATCGGCTCTTTCCTGGCGGCGGCCCTGTTTGGTGAGCTCAAGCTTGAAGGTTTTGAAGGCGGCGCCAGCATGCGCCGCTACATCATCGGCGCCATGAGCATGGGTTTTGGCGGCATGCTGGCAGGCGGCTGCGCGGTGGGCGCGGGTTTGTCGGGTGCGGCGGTGTTCACCATCACGAGCTGGGTCACGCTGTGTGCCATCTGGGCGGCCGCCGCGCTGACCGACAGGCTCGTTGACCAGCGGCCCGCGCTGGACGCCGACCAGGCCATGCCGGGCCACCGCGCTGTGGCCTGATGCGCTGCGCCGGCGCGCTGCACCCTGCAACCCCACACCTTTGCCTCTTCACGGACTTGCCATGACGCCATTCAAGACCATTGCCCACCTTGTGGCCGCCGCAAGCCTGAGCAGCCTGCTGCTGAGCAGCGCCTTGGCCGCCGACCACACGCGCGCCGTCAAGATCGTGGAGGAGACCTGCTCGGTGTGCCACGGCAGTGACGGTGAAAGCGGCAGCCCGGCCTTCCCACGCCTGGCCGGGCAGCATGCGAGTTATGTCGAACGCCAGTTGCGTGACTACAAATCGGGCAGACGCAAGAGCCGCGCCATGAGCGCCATGGTGGAAGACCTGAACGAAGATGACTTCAAGGCCCTGGGCGCCTACTTTGAAAGCCGCGCCACCCAAAGGCACGACATTGCCGATGCCGACCTGGCCGGCGTGGGCCGTTTTGTCTTTACGCGCGGCAACCCGTATTCGGGCGTGGCCGCTTGCAGCGCCTGCCATGGTGCCAACGGGGCAGGCACCGACAAGCTGCCGCGTCTGGCTGGCCAGTACGCCGAATACGTGGAGCGCCAGCTCAAGGCCTTTGACAAACGCGAGCGCACCAACGACAACGCCGTCATGCACGGCATCGCCAGCAAGTTGACTGAACTTGAGGTGAAGGCGGTAGCCAGCTATGTGAGCGGGCTAAAGTAGGGCAGCGGCCGCCAGAGGCCATGCCTATGCACACCATCCCGCTTTACCGCCTTGATGCCGCCGACCCGCAAGCGCGGGCCTGCTTTAGCTGTGGCATGCGTGGCGTGGCCTTGTTTGGTGTGCTGGACGAGCGTGAGCTGGACCACATCCACACGCACATCGTGCATCTGCAAAAGGACGCCGGCGAGCCGCTGTATGAGGCTGGCGAAGCGGGCGAATCCGTCTACACGCTGCGCTCGGGCATCGTGCGCTTTGAACGTGTCAGCGAGCGCGGCGACCGCCGCATCGTGCGCCTGGCGGGCTGTGGAGACTTGCTGGGGCAAGAAGTGCTGCTGGGCGGCCCCTACAGCGACGACGCCATTGCCTGCACGCCGGTGGCCTTGTGCCGCATTCCGGGCCACGTGGTGCAGGCGCTCGGCACCCTGCACCCGGCCTTGCTGCGCGAGTTGATGCAGCGTTGGCAGCGCGCACTGGAAGACAGCCATGTGTGGGTGGCCGAGCTGGCCACCGGCCCGGCCCGGCGGCGGGTGCTCAAGCTGCTGCTCAAGCTGGGCGAAACCTCAGCGGGCGCCGGCGCCATCTGGTTGCCCCGGCGCGAAGACGTGGGTGCCATGCTCAACCTGACGGTGGAGACCTGCAGCCGGCAGATCAGCCAGCTGCGGCGCGACGGGCTGCTGCACACCCAAGGCAACCGCCGCGCCCACGTGGATATGGACGCGCTGCGCCTGGCGCTGCACCGCGAAGACACGGCGGCCTGACGTGCGGCCAAGTGCGGCAGCCAAGTGCTGCGGCCAAATACGGCGCCCTCTACCGAGCCTGCGTGCTGGTGCGCAGTACAAACAACCGGCCTGACAGCGGCGCGGTGTCCAGCGCGTCACGCTTGAGCGTGTTGCGGGCACTGGTGACAAACAGCGTGTGGCCGTCGGCACCGCCCAGGGCCACGCTGGTGGGGCAGGGCACGGGCAGGGCCAGCACCTGGTCAAGCGCGCCACTGGCGTCAAAGTGCGCCACGCTCCAGCCGCCATGCAGCGCGCACCAGACGCCGCCGCCCGTGTCGGGCGCCAGCCCGGCCAGCCGGCCCGACCCCTGCGGCACGGTGGCCAGGCGGCGCAGCGCGCCTCCATCGGCCGCAGCCACCCACAGCGTGCCGGTGTCGGCGGTGGCGATGAAGAGGGTGCGGCCGTCTGCAGCCCAGGCCAGTGCCGTGGCGGGTGCAGGCAGCGGCCAGCCGGTGCCGGCCTGGCCCGGCGCAGCGCCTGTCACCGGCCAAGCCCCGGGGCTGCATGGCCCCACGCGCCAGCCCGCGCCCTGGGGCAAACAAGCCCACAAGGCACCGCCAGGCCCGGTGCACAGCGCCGTGGGCCAGGCCCCGCCGGTGCCGTCGGCCGCGTGGGCCGGCCCCGCCGCCCCGCCCGGCGCCGGTTGCAGCGAGCCGTCGGCCTGGGCCAGCCACCACTGGCCGCCGCTGGCCACCAGCGCGCCCAGGGGGTGGGGCAGCAGGGCCTGGATGGGCGCCTCGGTACGCGCCAGCAGCCTGTCGCCGCCCACGGTGGCGGCATGCACGGCCGGGGCCAGCGTGTCGGCCCAAAAAAGCAGGCCGTGGGCAACGCTCCAGTGTGCAAACGCACCTTCAAAAGCCCATTCACCCGCCACCGCAACGGCGTCGCCCTGGCTGCGTGGGCCCTGGGTGGCCGAAAGCTGCGCACCGATGCGCCTTGCCGCTTCGGCCAGCTCGGGCCCCAGCAGTTCTATGCGTTCGCGCGTCAGCCGAAACGCCGGCCCGGCCACGCTGATGGCACCCCGCACGGTGCCGCTGCTGTCCACGATGGCAGCACCGCAGCAGCGCACGCCGGGCACGATTTCTTCTTCGTCGATGCTGAAGCCGCGTGCGGCGGTGGTGCGCAGTTCGGCCTGCAAGTGGCGGCGGTCGGTGATGCTGTGGGGCGTGACGGCGGTGAGCGTGAGCTCGCGCACCAACGCGTCGCGCTGCGCGGCGGGCAGTGCGGCCAGGATGGCCTTGCCCTGGCTCGTGCAGTGCAGCGGTTTGCGCTGGCCCAGGGCCGAATGGCTGCGCTGGCTGTGTGCGCCGTCCACACGCTCCAGCGACACCACGTCCAGCCCGTCGCGCGTGGCCAGGTAAGTGGTTTCGCCAGTCATGTCGCGCAAGGCACGCAGCTCGGCACTGGCGGCAGCCACCAGGTCGGGCATGGCATAGGCGGCGCGTGCGTATTCAAAGCAGCGCAGGCCCAGCACGTAAACCTTGCGTTGTGCGTCGCGCCGCAGCAGCCCGCGTGCCACCAGCGTGCCCAGCAGCCGGTAGGCGGTGGTGCGTGGCAGGGCCAGGCGGTCGGCCAGCTCGGCCTGGCTCAAGCCGGCGGGGGCGGTGCCCACGGCGTCAAGCACGTCCAGGGCCTTGTCGAGTGAGGCGGTGCCTTCGGTGGGGGGTGTGGGCATGGTCCCAAGGCGTGGAACTGCGGCAGGGACGCGCACTGTACGCCGCTTGGCGGGCCCCGGGGCCCCGCCTAGCATGCGCCGCAGACTTGCAAGGTGCGGGCAACACTGCGCGCCCGGCAACGCCATCACCTGGCCCAGGCACGACGCCCAACCACAAGGCCCCGCATGGACTTCACCCCCACACCGCCCCCCGCCCGCAAGCCCGTGCACGTGGACAGCAGCGTGCTGGCGCGGCTGGCGCGCATCAGCAGCGGGTCACTCACCACGCAGCTTTACAAGCGGGGTTACCGCCAGCCGGTGCTGGTGGGCCTGCGGCCGCTGCAGGCCGCGCCCCTGCCCTTTGCGGGGCGGGCCTACACCATGCGTTTCATTCCGGCGCGCGAAGACATCGACACCTACGCCACGCTCACCACCACGCCCAACGCCGACAACCTGCAGTGGGTGGGCGTGGAGCAGGTGCAGCCCGGTGACGTGATGGTGATAGACAGCCGGCGCGACACCACCGCCGCCAGCATGGGCAACATGCTGGTCACACGCATGATGAAACGCGGGGCGGTGGCCGTCATCACTGACGGCGCCTTCCGCGACGGCGGAGAACTGGCCAAGATGGCCTTCCCCACCTGGAGCGCCGGCATCACTGCCACCACGCGCCTGAGCTACCACCACGTGGCCGACCTGCAGACGCCCATCAGTTGTGCCGGCGTGGCCGTGTACCCCGGTGACGTGATCCATGGTGACGCCGACAGCATCAGCGTCATCCCCGCGCACCTGGCCAAAGAATTGGCCGACGTGTGTGAAGCGCAGGACGACATCGAGGCCTACCTGGCCGCCCGTGTGCAGCGTGGCGAGGCGCTGTGGGGCCTGTACCCGCCCAGCCCTGAAACACGTGAACAGCACCGCGCCTGGGTGGCCGCCGGCCGGCCTGCGCTTTGACCACTTTCGAAAGCCGCCGCATGCACCCCCACGAAACTCTGATCCGCCGCTACTTTGACGCCTGCAACGCGGCCGACCCCGCCGCACTGGTGGCCTGTTTCACACCCGACGCGGTGCACTACTTTCCGCCCGGCCTGCCGGGCATCCCCTGGCGCGGCGCACACACCATCGCCAGCCAATGGGTGTGGTGCGTGCAGAACCTGGGCTCGCAGTGGACGATTGAAAAAGTGCTGGTCAGCGGGGACGAAGCAGTCATCGAATGGACCCACTGGAAGCGTGCCACCGGCACCGCGCAGCGCGGCGACGAGTGGTATGTGTTTGACGCCGCCACGGGCCTGATCGCCGAGATCCGCGCCTACTACGCAGCGCCTGCGGTCAAGGACACGCCCATCGGCGAGCTGGTGGGTTTTGACTACGCTGGCCGGGGCTACCACCTGCAATGCGAGTGACACCATGACCCACCCCAAGAAGCCCGACCAACTGCGCAGCGCACGCTGGTTTGCGCCCGACGACTTTCGCAGCTTTGGCCACCGCAGCCGCGTCATGCAGATGGGCTACGGCCCGGCTGACTACCGCGGCAAACCGGTGATCGCCATCGTCAACACCTGGAGCGACGCCAACCAGTGCCACACGCACTTCAAGCAGCGCGTGGAAGACGTGAAGCGGGGTGTGCTGCAGGCGGGCGGTTTTCCGCTGGAACTGCCCGCCATCAGCTTGAGCGAAAGCATGGTCAAGCCCACCACCATGCTGTATCGCAACTTCCTGGCCATGGAAACCGAAGAACTGCTGCGCAGCCACCCCGTGGACGGCGCGGTGCTGATGGGCGGCTGCGACAAGACCACGCCCGGCCTGCTGATGGGTGCCCTGAGCATGGGCCTGCCCTGCATCTACCTGCCT
>CAZUKT010000246.1:0-7159 GCA_964620975.1 uncultured Rubrivivax sp.
CCTCGCCCGAGATGAAGGCCCGCATGGCCACGCTGTTGGCCGAGACATCACCCAGCACACCCGAGCAATTTGCGGCGTTTGTGAAGGCAGAGCTGTCCAAGTACGAAAAGGTCGTCAAGGCCAGCGGCGCACGCGCTGATTGACCGTCGGTGCAGCGGCGTGCTCGTGACACTTGCCCGGTCACCAATGCAAGCCCTGCCTGCACCACCCGCAGCGGCCACGGCACTGGCATTGCAGCGCGGTGGCCCGTTGCGGTCTACTGCCTGTCAGCTGCCAGCCGCCGCCGCCAGCGGCAGGGCACGCACCTCAAAGCGACAACGCCCGCCCACCCCACTGTTGCTGCCATGCGCGGCCGACATGACCACCGGGTTGAGCAGGATGAATACCGAGGCGTCCTGCCCACCGCTGACACGCCTGAAGGTGTAGCTGGCGCGCGTCTTGACGCCCGGAAGAAAAACCGCGTCCTGCACGTGGCGGGCACCGCCTTCGTTGGTGGGCAACATCGGCCACGTCTCGCCGTTGTTGTCGATCAACTGCGTGCGGTCGTCCCGGGACGACTGATGGTGCACCTGCAAACGCAAATCCACGTTGGACAGGTTTTCGTAGGCCACCACCAGTTGCACCTGGCCCGGGCCTTGCCGCGACAGCGACTGCACATCCAGGCGCAGCCGGTCACCACACTGCGCAGAAGCCACCACCGCTGCGGCGCCACCGGCAGGTGCCAATGCCGGTGCCGCGCCAGCGGCCGGCTCAGCCGCCACCACCGCGACGCTGCCGTTGACGATTTGCACGCGCAGTTGCTCCCCGTTCGCACGCGTCATGCGGCCCACACCAAAGAGCTGGTTGTCGCGGAATTCACCGTCCAGCACGTCACCGCCGACGTAGTGGAACCTGGCGCGGCCGTTGACCTTGCCATCAAGGAACTCGCCTTCAAAGCGGCGGCCGTCCGCAAAGGTGTAGACGCCCTGGCCGGTCGGCTGCCCGTTCAAGAAACTGCCCTCGTAGCGGTCGACCCCTGATGCCCGCCCACGGCCGCTGGCGTAGCCGGCCACGCAGTCGCCCACGTAGTTGCCTTGCAGGCCGGGCGTGCGCACGATGCAGAAGTTTTGTGCCTCCGCCAAGCCGCCCAGCCCAGCCAAAAGGGTTGCGGCCACGGTGCAAATGAAATGACGCTTCAAGGTGCTGTCCTCTCGCCGCCACGCGGCCTGTGGTGCAGGCCGCCGTGGGGCCGGGTTGCCCTGTGGGCCTAGATGCGAATCTGGTTGCCCCGCCCGTTGTAGGCCATGATGGGCGTCTGCTGCGGATACTGCCCGCACAGGTTGCCGGTGTTGCACATGCGGCGCGACTGCTGCACCACATGGCCTTGCACACGCTCGGCGTAGAGGCTGGCCACCGGCACACGGCCACCACTGGCCACCAGTTCACGGAAGAGCTTGGTGGTGAAGAGACCGCCCTCGCTTGTCTCCCAAGAAATTTCGTTGGGTCCGCAAGCGGTGAGGATGGCAAAGTCCTGTCCCGGGCCGGCGCCACCGGCCACCACCTGCGCATCGGGGCCGCGCACGTCCTTGCTGGCGGTGACACCACTGCCCGACACCACCACCGAAGCCACGTCCTTGGCGGCGCCCCCGGAATGGCAGGTGTCGTTGATCCACATCACCCGGCCGCGCAGGTTCTTGGCAAAGCTCTGCATTTCCCAGAAGTCCAGCGCCGCTGCATCGCGCGGCTTGAAGTCGGCCAGGATGGGCATGCCAAAGCCCGATGCGCCTTCGTCCTTGTCGGCACCGTGGGCCGAGATGAAGATCACCACCACGTCGTCGTCGCCCACTTTGCCAGCAAGCTGCTTGAGCACGCCTCGAATGGCCGTGCCGGTGGCCTGGCGGTCACGCAGGATGGCGGTGCGCTCCTTGGCAAATCCCAGCTTGGCAAGCGAGTCCACCACAAAGCTGGTGTCCCGCGCCACACCGGGCAGGTCACTGATGGTGGAACCTGTGGCAGCACGCACGCTGCTGTAGTCGGACATGCCGATGACCAGCGCCCAACGTTGTTTGGGCTCCGCCAGGTCAGCCGCCACGGCGGTGGCTGGTGTCACTGGCAGCACCGGGACTGGCACGGGCACTCGCCCTGGCATGGCCGGTGGGGCCACCGCCACCGCAGCCGGCGGCAGACCCGGTGGCGCCACGGGCGCGGCCGCCAATGCTGGTGTTGTGGGCGCCAGCGGCGGCGGTGCGCCAGGCACGCCTGGTGCCACGTCGCCCGGCAATGCTGGCACCGCGCCCGGAGCCGGCACCGCCACCACTTGGGCCGTGGTCACAGAACTTGGCTTGGCGCCCACCATCTGGTTAATGCGTTCTGGCGACAGGGCCTGCAGTTGCCGTGCGGCCTTGTCGGCCACGTCAGCTGCAGCTCGGCGCGCTGCCAGTTCCAGCCCACGGCGCATGCCAAATTCGCGGTTGCTGGGTTCCAGCCGCGTGAACATCTGGCCGCGGCCTTCTTCAGCCACCAGGATGTGTCGGCCCACGTAAACCCGCGTGGCCAGCCGCACCTCGGCGATGCCGGCGTCCTGCCCTGGTGCGGGGCGCACGTCAGCGTAGGCCGAAAACACCAGCGAGAAACCGGCGTCTTCAGCGAACGTGATGATCACGCCCTGGCCTTGATCCAGCAGCTTGTAGACCTCGGCCGTGGGCTGCACCACACGGAAGCCACGGTTCACGAACTCGGCTTCGAGCGCCAGCGTGGCGCTCTGTATGACGGGCTCCAACCGGCTTGGCGCCTGCGCCGATTCACGCCGGTACAGCACGGTGACCACGTTGGTGGGCACGGCCGCTTGCACGGCGGGCGCAGCGGCCAACAGCGCTGCGCCGGCCAGGCTGCCGGTGGACAGCGGTGCCGCCGCCAAGGCCCCAAGCAGCGTGCGGCGCTGCGGGTCTGGGGGATCGCAGGGTTCGAGACGGTCTGGCACGTGGAGGCTCATGGGCGTCAGTCCACCCGCACGCCGGTGGCTGAAAAGTCCGACAGCACGGCAAAGTCGCCCACCTGCGGTTTCAGGTCGGGCGAAAGTTTGATCACCACACACTGGCTGGTGCGGGTGCCGGTGCCGTCGCAGCGCGCCACGGCCACGGGGCGTGTGCTTGAAAATTCCTCTTCGCCGCTTGGCAGCTTGATGGTGGTGGCGCGGAAGAGCACCACCTCGTCGCCGCCCTGCAGACCATGCGCCTGGCCACCGAGCATGCCGAACTGGTTGCCGTCCACGCTGACCACTTTGCCTGCGGGCCGGATGACCGCGTCTATGCGCTTGGCGGCGGCGTCAAACGCACGCTGCAGCGCGCGTTCGTAGTCTTGGCCCAGACGGTTTTGCACATCGGCGCTTTCCACGCGCTCGCCCGGGGCGATGACCACACGGTCGCCGGTGGTGGCGCCGGTCTGGCCCACCACTTCTACGGGCGCCACAAAGAGCGGCGTGCCGTCGTAGCGGTGCTTGCCCTGCACCGACAGCCGCACACGTGTCACCGACACCCGCACGCCGCCTTCGATCTGGCGAATTTCTTGCGTCACCTGCGTGACCATGGCGTCCACGACCAGATCACTCTGTTCGGCAGTGACGCTGGTGCTGCTGTCATAGACCTCAAAACGGCGCGAGCGCGAAACCGTGGCCATGAAACGGCGGCGCATCTGCGTGTTGGTAATGTTCAGCGCCTGCGCCACGTCACGCCGCACGAGCAGCGTCTTGTCCTGCGCGTTGTCGATGCCCAGCACCTCGGCGTACACCTTCTGCCGGCGGCCCTGCTCCACCAGGCGCACGGTCTTGAAGTCCACGCCCGACGGCATGCGGATGGGGCCTTTGGCCAATGTCTCGGTGGTGACCGAATGGCGGTCTTCCTTGATGGGCTTGTTGCCGCAGCCAGCCAGCAGCAACGCCACCGCAGCGGCCGAAGCCAACACCGCCCACCGGGGGGCCTGGGTGGCAAGTGGGCCCGTGCGGGAAATGGCAAGACGGCTCATGGTGGCTCCTGAATAGTTTGAAGAAAAAGATGAAGTGGACGGCATCAGATCCGGCCAGGCACGGTGGCCGGCACCGCGGGGCGGGCAGGCAATGCCGGCCGGGTGGGCTGAACAGGCCGGTTGGGCTGGGGCGGCGTGGCCTCCGCCGGCGACCGCACCGCTGCAGGCGCTGCGGCCGGCGCGGCTTGCACCACCTGACGGCACAGATCCACCAGCGACTCGTACGCAAACACCGTCTGCGCCGAAGCAATGGGCCGAACCACAGTACCACCTAATTCAAGTGTGGCGTTTTGGACTGTGCCTTCGCGGTTGGCAAAGATCAGGCGCATCAGTTGCTCGTTGCCCCAACGCTCGTAGCCGCCGTCGGACACCGCCTTTTGCAACTTGGCGAATGCCTGCGTGGCCTCGCGGGTGCGGATGCGGTGGTCGTCGCGAAGCAATTCGTCGCCCATCTCGCGCTCCTTGGGCCGTGCGTTCTGTGGCGGGGCGTCAAAGGAATTGGCGAAGGAATAACGCGGCAGGTCTTCTGAGAAGAAGGTGCGCGCAAAGGCCTCGCGGTCTCCGCCGGACACGGCGGTGTCGAGCATGCGGCCGGCCTCGGCCGGGCTGCACATGTACACCTTGTGCAACAGCCCCGAAGCGCCATTGCGAAAAAGTGACTCACGCAGTTCGGCTTCAGCCTGGCGTTTCTTGATGGTGGCAAACACCTCGCTGGCACCGGCCACGTCCACCGGTGCGTTGCCGTCGCCCACGCGAAAGAGCATGGTGGTCTTGAAGGGCAGCTTCACGCCTTCGGTGCCAGCGTCAAAGGCCAGCTTGGCCAGCGGCGGAATCTCGCGCACAAACTCGGCGGCCAGGGGCAGCAGCGCGTTGATCTCGTCGCCATTCTTGCCCGCAAGCACGCTGGCCACCTGCTGTGTAAACACCACCAGCATGGCACCAAAGGCGAGCGAGCCACCGGCCAGCCGCAGGTAGCCACGAGACTTGCCAAGCAGCCCCTCAGACTGCGCCCTGTATTCGCGGAAGGCACCGGGATCGGTGCGCTCCAGGTAGGCCAGGGCCATGTTTTGTGCGGCCAGATCCTTGGAAAACTCAGCCACCGAAAGCCGCATCAGGCTGCCATTAAGAAAGGCCACGTCCTTGTCGCTCAGACCTTGCACCTGCTGCGCACCGTCACCCCCTCGCGACAAGGTCTGATACAGCAAAGACGCTGCCTTTTCACGGCGCTGCAGAAGTTGCTGGTATTCGGTCTCGATGCCGACGAAGTCAGCCTGCGCCTTCTTGAGAATCTGACCGGTGATGCGGGTGAGCACCAAAATGGCGCCCATGGTCACGGCGCGCTGCTGCTGCACCCGGTCCAGGCCCTGCGGCTTGGGCAATTGAATGAACTGCGCGCGCAGCAGATTGGGGTCATCGATCAGGGTTTGCAGGTGGGTGTCGAGCTCGTTGTAGGCAAGGCTCGTGGCCCGTTCCTTGAGCAGCTCCAGGCTGACATCCACCAGACCTTTGATGAGCGCGGCCTTGGGGTCTTTGCCGGTAACACGTGCGCGGTCCACCGAGCCAAAAAACGCGGCCATGGCGCTGGCAGACCGCTCGCTGCTGGCGGCAACGCGCATGGCCTTGACTTCATCCAACAGTTCGTCACCACGCACCCTGCCCTTGACCATCAAGGCCTGCAACGCCAACGCCGACCGGGTTGCTGCCGGCAGCACGTCGCTAGGCAGAAGCGGCTTCAGCACACCCGGCCGCGCATTGCCGGGCTGACGGGCGGTGTTGTTGCTGCCGGCCTGGCCCAAGATGCTGCCCAGGATCGCCGCAGCTTGAGCGCCAGCGCTGCTGCCGGCGTTGTTGCTTGCGGTATTGCCAGCGGTATTGCCAGCGGACCTGGGCTGCGGCGCCGGGCTGCCAGCGGCCACCTGGGTGCGGTTGCTGGCCTGCCCACCACCGGTGGTGACGCAGCCAGCCAGCATCAGCACGGCTGCTGCCAAAGGTGTGCGCACTGAAACGCGCCACGGTCGGTCAACGACGGATGAACCGCGCCCCGATGTGGGCGCTTTGCAGCGCACCAAGCCCGCGCGCCTTTGATCGACGTCTGCCTCGGCCATTGTTCCCCCCAAATCGCGTCGAGGTGGCATTTGCGCGGCCATGTTGCCCGGCCTGCACAAGCCTCTTTTGGTACGGCTGCGCAAACCAGGCGCGAGCCGCATTAAAGCTTGGCATTCTGCAACGTCAAAGGCCTATTGGCCAGACTGAATCGCTACCGCGCCAAGCCTACCCCCGAAGTTGCGTGGGGCCGACCGACACAAACCAAGGCCCACGATCTGGGCCCGCCCCATTGGAGCGTTATTCACCCAGGTAGGCAGCCCTCACCTTGGGGTCATTCAGCAGGGCCTTGGCCTCGCCGCTCATGGTGACTTCACCCGAGTCCATCACATAGCCGCGGTCGGCCAGACCCAACGCACGGCTGGCGTTTTGTTCGACCAGCAGCACGGTGGTGCCACGGCTGTGGATATCGGCCACCACTTCAAAGATCTTGTCCACCATGATGGGGCTCAGACCCATGCTGGGTTCGTCCAGCAGCAGCAGCTTGGGGCGGGCCATCAGTGCCCGGCCCATGGCCAGCATCTGCTGCTCGCCGCCGCTCATGGTGCCCGCCAGTTGCAGCGCACGCTCCTTCAAGCGCGGGAAGATCGCAAAGACCTTGTCGATGTCGGCGTCGATCTCGTCGTCGTCGCGCACAAAGGCGCCCATTTGCAGGTTTTCGGTGATGGTCATGCGCGAGAACACACCACGGCCCTCGGGCACCATCACCAAGCCCTGCTTCACAAGGTTCCAGGCGCCCTGCCCCTTGATGGACTTGCCCAGGTATTCAATCTGCCCGTCGGCCACGGGCTGCGTTCCCGTGATGGCCTTGAGCGTGGTGGTCTTGCCGGCACCGTTGGCGCCGATCAGGCTCACCAGTTCGCCTTCATGCACTTCAAAGCTCACGCCTTTGACGGCCTGTATGCCACCGTAGGCCACCTTCAGGGCGTTGACCTTCAACATGGGGGTGCTCATCAGTGGCCTCCGGCGCCGAGGTAAGCCTCGATCACCTTTTCATTCTTCTGCACATCCGCAGGGTTGCCTTCGGCAATTTGTTTGCCGTAGTCGAGCACGGTGA
>CAZUKT010000247.1:0-7154 GCA_964620975.1 uncultured Rubrivivax sp.
ACGTCGAGCCCCTGGACTACGCCACCGCCTACGCCAACCCCGACTACTACTTCGGATACGACAGCGCCAAGTTCCGCGGCCTGGTGGCCACGCTTGCGGCCACCAGCGAGATGAAGGAAAAAGCCCGCCTGTGGCGCGACATCCAGCGCCAGGTGGCCGAAGACGCTGTGAACGTGTTCATCTGGAACCCGGCCCAGGTGGCGGTGTTCAAGAAGGGCCTGCGAGGCCTGTGGACCAGCTCACCGATCTTTGCCAACGACATGGCGGCCGTGAGCTGGGCGCCGCCGGCCACCAAGGGCTGAGCACCATGAGCGCGATGAACGCGATGAACGCCACCAACCAAGCCACGATAGAACGCTTCTACGCCGCCTTTGCGCAGCTGGACGGCGACACCATGCAAGCCTGTTACGCCAATGACGCACGTTTTGAAGACGAGGTGTTTGCGCTGACCGGCCAGCGCCAGATCGGTGGCATGTGGCGCATGCTTTGCACGGCCACACGCGACAAGGGCCGTGCGCACTGGAAGATCGAAACCCGCGACGTCACCGACCACAGCGCGCACTGGGACGCGCACTACCTGTTTTCGGCCACGGGCAGAAAGGTACTCAACCGCATTGACGCCGAGTTTGAATTCAACAGCGCCGGCCTCATCGTCAAACACCGCGACCGCTTTGACTTCTGGGCCTGGTCGCGCCAGGCGTTGGGCGTGCCAGGCCTGGTGCTGGGCTGGGCCCCGTTCTTTCGCAAGCAGGTCAAGGCGCAGGCCGCCGCCAACCTTGAGCGCTTTCTGGCCAAGGCCTGACGGCGGGCCCGTGCCCTGTGGCCAATAGCCGATGGCTGAGTTGCACGCGCTGAGTGCCGCCGAGCTGGGGCCGCTGTACCGCAGCCGTGCACTGAGCCCGGTGGATGTATTGCAGGCCGTGGCCACGCACATGGCGCGCTGGGAGCCGCAGCTGCAAGCCACCTGGGCGCTGGACCTGGACTTGGCCCTGGCGCAGGCTCAAGCGTCGCAGGCCCGCTGGCAACGCGGTGCGCCACTCAGCCCGCTCGACGGTGTGCCGCTGACACTGAAGGAAAACATCGCCACCTGCGGCGTTGCCCTGCCACTGGGCTGCGCCGCCACCGAACTGGTGCCCGCACCTGAAGACGCGCCGCCCGCCGCCAGGCTGCGTGAGGCCGGCGCCGTGCTGCTGGGCAAGACCACCATGCCCGACTACGGCATGCTGTCGTCGGGCCTGAGCAGTTTCCACGCGTTGCAAGGCCGCCTCACACGCAACCCCTGGGACTTGCGCAAGAACCCCGGTGGCAGCAGTGCCGGTGCAGGCGCCGCGGCGGCGGCCGGCTACGGGCCGCTGCACGTGGGCACCGACATCGGCGGCTCCATCCGCCTGCCTGCCGCGTGGTGCGGTGTGGTGGGCTTCAAGCCCAGTGGCGGGCGCATTCCCATCCAGCCCGCCTACGCCGGCCGTGTGGCCGGGCCCATGACCCGCACCGTGGCCGACACGGCCCTGATGATGGCCACGCTGAGCCAGCCCGACTGGCGCGACGCCACCAGCCTGCCGCCGCAAGCAGTGGCTTGGCACCGCGCGGTGGCGCCCGGCGCCGCTTCACTGAAGGGCCAGCGCATCGGCCTGCTGATGGACGCCGGCTGGGGCTTGCCGCTGCACGCCGAAATCGCCGCCGCCGTGCTGGACGCCGCACGCCGCCTGCAAGACGCCGGCGCCGTGGTGGAGCCGCTGGCCGCCTTCAGCACACGCGAGATGGCCGACGGCGTCAACACCTTCTGGCGCATGCGCTCGTGGCTGGACATCCATGCCCTGCCCGCTGAGCGGCAGGCCCGGGTGCTGTCTTTCATTCGTGACTGGGCGGCGCCAGCAGCGGCCTTCAGCGCGGCGCAGGTCTTTCACGGCTACAGCCAGATGGCCGCGCTGCGCGACGCCGCCGTGGCCGCCTGCGCGCCCTACGACTTTGTGCTTTCGCCGGTGGCACCGTGTGTGGCCTTTGACGCCGAATGGGCCATGCCCACCGGCGACCCGCAGCGGGCCATGGAACACATTGCCTACACGCTGCCCTTCAACATGAGCGAGCAGCCCGCGCTGAGCCTGCCTTGGGGCCACAGCACGGCGGGCCTGCCATTGGCGGTGCAAGTCATCGGCCGCCGACATGACGACCTGGGTGTGCTGTGCCTGGCGCGCTGCATGGAAACACTGCGCCCGCCGCTGCGACCCTGGCCTGCGCCACCGGCATAAGCGACGGGTTTTGGGGGTGGCTGATCCGCGCCGGCCGGCCTTCTTGCGTACACGGGCATGGCAACGCTCCCCACTGCGATCACTGCGCCCACCGGGCCCACTCGGCCCACCACCCCCACAGTCACTGGCATAGCAAACCCAAACACGGCGCCCTTGCAGGCCGAATTCTTGTCGGGCGCGCCCGCACCCGGCTCCCCCTGGGCCCACGTGCCCGGCCTCACCCTGCCCACCGGCAGCGCCGGGTCTGACCTGGCCACGTGGGTGGGCCTGCGCCGACATGGCCAGCCGCTCTTGCGCCTGGACGTGGACACAAGCGCCGGCCACTCATGTTTTCGCGAGATCGGCTGCCTGGGTGACACCGTGTTCATCGGCGTGGGCGAATCGCTTTTTGTGCTGCATGCCACCAGCGGCGCCGTGCAGCACTGGCCCATGGACGGCTACTTCGGCAGTCTCTACCTCTGCCACGACCTGCCGGGGCTGGGCAGTGGTGTGCTGGTGGCATCGGCCACGGCGCTGCTGCGCCTGGGCGCCAACGGCCAGGCGCTTTGGCACACCCAGGCGCTGGGCTGGGACGGTGTGCTGGTGCACTACGTGAGCCAGGGCGTGATCCATGGCTCGGGCGAATGCGACCCGCCCGGCGGCTGGGTCGACTTCAGGCTTGACGTCAACACCGGCCAGCCACTGGCCGAGGTGGTGGCGCGATGAGCGCGCTGGGCCGCTCCCAAGCGCTCATACCGGAGCGCCTTGCGCGGAGGGTAGTCCAGTGAGCCGCCGTGCCTGCCTGGCACTGGCCTTGTGGCTGCCACTGGCACTGTCGTCTGCGGCACAAGCGGCGCAAGCAGAGCATGCGGCCCCGGCGCCGCTGGCCGAAGGCGGTGTCGACACCCAGACCACCACCTCTGCGGACGGCCGGCAGACGGCCTGGGTGCACACCTTGCCGGGCCCACCGGCCCGCACCGAACTGTGGTGGCAGGCGGGCCCGGGCCAGCCGCCGCAGCGCCTTTTGCAGGAGCGGGGCCATGCCGATTTGAAGCGCGCGCTGCTGGGCTTCAACAACCCGGTGTTCGCGGCCGACGGCCTGTCGGTGCTCGTCATGACGCAGGCCTGGGCCACGTCCAACGCCATCCACCGTGTGGACCTGGCAACCCGGCACGTGCAGTTTGTGGCTGCGGGCAACAGCGTGCAGGTGGTGCCGCTGGGCCGCTGGGCCGGCCACCTGGTGGTGTTGAAGCACAAGTACGCACCTGGCGGTGGTGCGCTTGACCACTACTGGCTGCTCACGCCCGGCGGGCGCGAAGTGCAAGAGCTGGGCCGCAGCGAAGAAGACGCGCAGGCCTTCCTGGCCAAGACCACTGCGAAACGGCGGCCATGAAGGCCGCCGCTTCGGCCTTACGCAGCCTGCGCCCGGGTGCGCAGCCGCGTGCCGATGAGCAGCAGGCCCGCTGTCAGCAGGGCCCAGTTGCCGGGCTCGGGCACGGGGCTTGAAAAGCTCAGGTCGTCCACCCCGCCACCGGACGCAAACACCAGGCCCAGCACTTCCACACGGTGCACCGCACCGCCGCTGAAACTGACGGTGGCGCCGCCATTGACCGAGCCACTGCCGGTGATGAAGTCCTGCACCGACAGCACATCGCCCGCCAGGCCCTTGAAGGTGACGCGGAACTTCTCTTGCGCAAAGTCGCCGTCGCCCACGCGCAATGACACGGTGTCCCAGGTGGTGGCCGTGCTGGTGTTGGGCAACACAAAGTCAAAGTTGAGCTGGTCGCCGGCGATGCCGTAAACCAGGGCCTGGTGGCCCGAGCCGCCAAAGTTGAAGACGCCCAGGTCACCCTGCGTGGTGTTGATGACGCGGCCCGGTTGGCAACAACCTGAACGGTCGGTGCCGCTCACCAGCACACCCTGCGCCTGCAGTTGTGTGGTGATGATGCTGCCGCGCGCCAGCGACTCGAAGTCCAGCGTGGTGGCGTGGGTCTGCAGTGCGACGGCGCCCAGCGCGCACGCCAGAAGGTGATGGGGCTTGAACATGGTGGTGATGCCTCGGTGTGGAGTGAGATGCCAGTCAGATACGCCAAAGGCGGCTGGCAAATGGATCACCGCCCCCGCAAGCCGGGGGGGTGGGCCACGCCAGCGCGCTACATTCCGCACATGTCATTCCCTGACGCCCGCGACAACCCCTGCAGCAGCAGCCACGCCGCCGCGCGCGACGCGGCCGAGCAGGCACTGTGGCGAATGATGGCGTTCTATGACACGCCGATTGCCGATCTGGATGCAGCCATGGCCGCCGACCCGGGCTGGGTGCTGCCGCACGTCATGAAGGCCGGCTTCTTGCTGAGCCTGACCGAAGCGCCCTTGCAGCAAGAAGCCGAAGGCCACCTGGCGCAAGCGCGTGCCCTGGCGCACCACGCCAATGCGCGCGAAAAGGCCCACCTTGAAGCCGTGCAACAAGTGCTGGACGGGCGCTGGCATGCGGCCTGCCGCACCTGGGGCGATTTGCTGGTGGAACACCCGCGTGATGCGCTGGCGCTGCAGTGGTCACACCTGTGGGACTTTTACCGTGGCGACGCCGTGGGCCTGCGCCAGCGTGCCGCACGTGCCTTGCCCGATTGGGACGAACAAGATCCGCTGTACGCCCATGTGCTGGCGCTCTACGCTTTTGGCCTGGAAGAAAACAACCTGCACCCGCAAGCCGAAGAAACCGGCCGCCGCGCACTGGCCCTGAACCCGCGCGCGCCCTGGGCCGTGCATGCGGTGGCGCACGGGATGGAAACGCAGGGGCGTTATGAAGACGGCGCGGCGTGGCTGCGCCAGCACCAGCCGGTGTGGGCCGAAGGCAATGGTTTTGCCGCCCACCTGTGGTGGCACAAGGCGCTGTTCCGCATGGAAGCACTTGACACCGTGGGCGTGCTGCGCCTGCTGGACACGCACCTCAGCGGCAGCACGCTGCAGATCACGCTGCAACGCGTGGACGCCGCCTCCATGCTCTGGCGCATGCATCTGCTGGGTGAAGACGTGGCCAGCCGCAGCAGCACGCTGCTGCAAGGCTGGCCGCTGGACGAAAGCAGCGCCGGGCACTACGCCTTCAACGACGTGCACACCGTGCTGGCCATGCTGGCCGCCGGTGAACTGCACCGCGCCGAAGCCTGGGTGGCGCGCTGCGCGCAGCGTGCACTGCAGCCCAGCGACGCCAGCCGCAGCAACCATCTCATGGCGCGTGAAGTGGGCTTGCCGCTGATGCGTGGCCTGCTGGCGCTGGCCCGTGGCGACGCCGACGGCGCCGTGGACACCATTGCGCCCGTGCGTGCGGTGGCCGCACGATTTGGCGGCAGCCATGCGCAGCGCGACCTCATTGACCAGACGCTGCTGGCCGCCGCCGCCCAAGGCGGCCGCCGCAGCCTGGGCCGCGCACTCTTGAATGAACGCAGCATGGCCAAGCCGGTGACGCCGCTCACACGGCACTGGGCAGAGCGCCTGGCCGTGCCCACCGAGGCCCGAGCTTGAGAGGCTGAACACACCATGAGCACCAGCACCGAAGAGCAAAAACGCGAACAGCGGCTGAAGCTGCTGGACGACCACATCGGCCGCTCGCTGGCCGAAAGCGAAAAGTCTGGCGAGCTGCGCACGGCACGCAACTTTGGCAAGCCGCTGGACCTGGGCGACGGCTACGACGAAACACCCGCCGAGCTGCGCATGGGCTACAAGATGCTGAAGGACGCCGGCGTCGTGCCCCATGAAGTGCAGTTGATGCGCGACATCGAAACACTGCGCCAACAGCTGCAAGGCGCCGCCGACGACGCTGCGGCGCAGGCGGGGCGGCAGCGGCTGTCAGAGATGCAGCAGCAACTGGCCTTGCGGTTGGAAAAACTGCGCATCAGCGGCTCGCTGTAGTCGGCGCAGCGCTGCGCCGCCGCACCGCCGCCACTGTCAAACCAGCGGCAGGCTCAAGCCTTCGGTGCTGATGGCGCGCTGCATGGCGGGCCGCGCCAGCATGCGCTGCAAATAGGGCCCGATGTGGGTGTATTCACGCGCCGGCCGGCTGCTGAAACCGCGTGTCCAGCGGCACAACATCCACACATAGGGGTCCAGCGCGGTGTAGGCGGGGCCCATCATCCACGGGCCGCCATGCTGCGCCAGGTGCGCGTCAATCTGCGCCAGGCATTCACCCACCTTGGCTTCAGCGTGCGCCTTGATCTGCGCCACCGCATCGGTGTTGCCCTCGTCCACCAGCCGGTGGCCGTAGAAGTAGTGAATGGCGTTGGCCTGCACCGTGTTGGTCATCCAGATGAGCCACTTGTAGAAGTGCGCCCGCTCGGCCGTGCCCACGGCCGGTGCCAGGCCCGCTGCGGGGTGTGTGTCCACCAGGTGCAGGCAGATGGCGGCTGTTTCGTACAACACCAGGCTGCCGTCCACCAGCACGGGGATCAGGCCGTTGGGGTTGAGCTTCAAATAGGCGGGCGACTTGTGCGCGTTGTTGGCGCGGTCCACCTGCTGCAGTTCAAACGGCACCCCCAGTTCGTGCAGCAGCACGTGCGGGGCGAAGCTGGCGTTGCCGGGGTGGTAGTGCAGGGTGATCATGGCGGCATGATGGCATGGGCGCAGCTGACACTGGCGTGGCAGTATCCTGCCCCGCACCACTCGCACACGGCACCCCGATGTCCAGCTACACCGCCCAGGTTCATTGGCAGCGCGATGCGGCCGAAGCCTTTACCGACAACCGCTACAGCCGCCGCCACCTGCTGCGTTTTGATGGCGGCGTGGAACTGCCGGCTTCGTCGTCGCCACAGGTGGTGCCGCTGCCCATGTCGGACGCCCAGGCCGTGGACCCGGAAGAAATGTTCGTGGCCGCACTGGCCAGTTGCCACATGCTGTGGTTCTTGTCGCTGGCGGCCAAGGGCGGCTTTGTGGCCG
>CAZUKT010000248.1:0-7148 GCA_964620975.1 uncultured Rubrivivax sp.
GAGTCGATCTGGGACCGCTTCAGCCGAGTCCCTGGCAAGGTCCTCGACGGCCACACACTGGACTTCGCCTGCGACCACTACCACCGCTACGAGGAAGACTTCGCGTTGATGGCCTCGATGGGCATCCGCCACTACCGGCTGTCGATCTCCTGGCCGCGCATCTATCCGCATGGCGACGGCGAGCTCAACCCGGCCGGCATCGCGTTCTACCGCCGGCTGTTCGAGAGCATGGCTCGCCATGGCATCACCCCGTGGGTCACCATGTTCCACTGGGACCTGCCACAAGCGCTCGAGGACCGCGGAGGCTGGACCTCGCGTGCGACCGTCGATGCGTTCGCGCGCTATGCCGACACGCTGGTGCGCGAATTCGGTGACCTGGTGAGCCACTGGATCACCATGAACGAGATCCGCTGCTTCACCTGGCTGGCCTACGGCCAGGGCACCAAGGCGCCCGGCCGTCGCGAGCGTGCCGCGGTCGTGAACCAGACCTACCACCATGCGCTGCTGTGCCACGGCCACGGCGTGCGCGCCGTGCGCCAGTACGGCGCGACGCACGCACGCGTCGGCCTGACCGACAACTGCGAGGTCGCCGTGCCGGTGACCGAGACACCGCCGGACATCGAGGCCGCCACCGCCTGGTTCAAACAGCGCAACCAGCACATCCTGGGCGCGATCCACCAGCGTGGCTACGCGCAGACCTACCTCGACAGCATTGGACCCGACGCGCCGCGCGTGGAGCCGGGCGACTTCGAGCTCATCAGCCAAGCCACCGACTACCTGGGCTTGAACATCTACACCGCCACCTACGTGCGCGCCGGCAGCGACGGCGCACCCTACGAGGCCCTGGTCTTGCCGCCGAACTATCCGCGCGCCGACAGCCAGTGGCTCAACCTGGTGCCGCAGGCCATCTACTGGGCCACCCGCATGTGCCACGAGTTGTATGGCCACCAGGCCATCCTGATCACCGAGAACGGCTGCGGCTACGACGACGAAGCGCTCGTCGACGGCGAGGTCATCGATCTGCACCGGCGCGACTACGTGCGCAACCACCTGCGCGAGGTGCACCGGGCGATTGCCGACGGCATCCCGATCGAGGGCTACTTCCTTTGGTCCTTCATCGACAACTTCGAATGGGAGGACGGCTACCGACGGCGCTTTGGCATCGTGCACTGCGACTACGGCACGCAGGCCCGCACGCCCAAACTTTCGGCGGGCTACTACCGCGACGTTATCCGCACGCGCAGGGTGATCTGATCAGCGCGGTCGGCGGCCGCGCGCGGCGTGCACCCGATCGGGCGGCGGTTCGCTACGGCGCGAGCTCTCGCGCACGACCAGCGACACCTCGAACAGCTGGTTTGCTGGCTCGAGCTGGCCATCGATGAGGGCGCGCGCGGCCGCGTAGCCCAGGGCCTCCTTGTCGACACGAACGGTCGACAGCGGTGGCTTGTTGGTGACTGCAGCCTCGATGTCGTCGTAGCCGACGATACGAATGTCCTCGGGCACGCGCAGACCGGCCGCAGAGCAGGCCTCGATGGCGCTGAGTGCGGTGCGATCGCTGTAGGCGAACACCGCGTCGGGACGCTGCGGCAGCGCCAGCAGCTGGCGCATCGCCTCGCGTCCGGCGTCGGCGTAGGCCAGCGCCGGGTCGAGCGACACCTCCAGGTCCGGATCCGCGAGCACCTGCGCCTCGAACAGCGCGCGCCGGAAGCCCTTGGCGCGCAGGGCAACCGAGTGGTGCGTCAGCGGACCGAAGATGGCGGCCACGCGCTTGGCGCCGCCGTCCAGCAAGTGCCGCGTGGCCAGCCAGGCGCCGTGCTGGTTGTCGGCGTTGAAGCAATGCACGCCCGGCACCATGTGGTCCACCAGTACCCAGGGCACTGCGCTCTGGCGGATCAGGTCCATCGGCTCGTCGTCGAAATAGCCGGCGGCCAGCAGCGCGTCGGGCTCGTGCTTGTGGATCTGCGCGACCAGGTCGTCACCGGTGCCCACGGACATCAGGCTGACCAGCACGCCGGCGTCACGGCAGCAAGACTCCGCGCCGTGCAGCACGTGTGAATAGAAGACGTTGGAGGCCAGTGAACCGATGGCACGCCGGTACAGGAAGAGGATGCGGCGCGGGCGCTTCTCGCGCAGCTTGTCGTAGTCGTAGCCGAGCGCCTGGGCGACCTCGATCACCTTGCTGCGGGTGGCACCGGACAGACCGGATTGCCCCTTGAGCGCGCGCGAAACGGTCCCGATGGACACGCCAGCCGCCGTTGCAACTTCCCTGATCGTGGTGTTGCGCTTGTTCATGCAAAAAGTTTAGCTCTCCTTGGCCATGTGCGCGCCATCACGCCACCCGTTTCGTGATGCCGCGTGGGCGCGGTTCATCGACGCAACCCCTGCTCAGGGTATTCACCGCACCGGAGGCTATCCCGCTTGACGCCGGCGCTCGGCACCCACAACAATCGCTTAACTGTTTACTAAACATCAATCCATGGGCAAGCGCACACCACGACAGACGCGCGCCGCCCAAGAACCCGCGAACGCTGCGTGATGTCTGCCCCGCCCGTCACCTTCCCGCCGCGCGCCGCGTTTCCTGCGGGATTCCTCTTCGGCGCCGCGACCTCGGCGTTTCAGATCGAGGGCGCGGTGGCTGCAGACGGCCGTGGGCCGAGTTGGTGGGACGTGTTCTCGCGCACCCCCGGCAACATCGTCGACGGCACGGACGCAGCCATCGCCTGCGACCACTACCACCGCTGGCCCGAGGACCTGGACCTGGCGCGCGAGCTCGGCCACGGGGCCTATCGCTTCTCCATCGCCTGGCCGCGCGTCCTGCCACACGGCCGGGGGGCGGTCCATCGCGCGGGCCTCGACTTCTACGACCGATTGGTGGATGGCCTGCTGGCGCGTGGCCTGGAACCGTACGCCACGCTGTACCACTGGGATCTGCCGCAGGCGCTGGCCCTGGAAGGTGGCTGGCAGGTTCGCGCTACCGCGCAGGCCTTTGCCGACTACGCGGGTGAAGTGGCCAGGCGCCTCGCGGACCGCGTGCCGCACTGGGCCACGCTGAACGAACCGCGCTGCGCCGCCTTCGTCGGCCACCTAGAAGGCCGCCATGCGCCGGGCCAGCAGAACCTGGGCGCCGCGCTGCAAGCCGCTCACCACCTGCTGCTGGCGCATGGAATGGCGGTGCAGGCGTTGCGCGCCGAAGGGGCCCGCGGCGTCGGCATCGTGTTGGACCTCAAGCCGCACGAACCCGCCGACCCGGCGAGCTCGGATGATTGCGCCGCGGCACGGCGCGGCGACGGCGTCTTCAACCGCTGGTTCCTCGACCCGCTGTTCCGTGGCACCTACCCGTCGGACATCGCCGCGGGTTGGAGCGCTGCCATGCCCGAGGTGGCCGCAGTCGACATGAGCCTGATCGCCACGCCCATCGACGAACTGGGCATCAACTACTACACCCGCGCCCGCGTCGTGCACGACGCAACCCTGCCCTTCCCGCACCTGCGCGAGCTACCCGCGGCGGGCCTGCACCGCTCGACGATGGGCTGGGAGGAATGGCCCCAGGGCCTGCTGGAGACCCTGACCCACGTGCACCGCGAGCACGCGCCGACGGTGATGTACGTGGCCGAGAACGGCTGCGCCGAACCCGACAGCGTGGATGCGCAGGGTCGGGTGCGCGACCCCGACCGGGCACGCTATCTCGCGGGCCATCTGACCGCTTGCGCGCAGGCCCTGCAGGCCGGCGTGCCGCTGCGCGCCTACCTCGCCTGGAGCCTGCTGGACAACTTCGAATGGGGTCGCGGCTACACGCAGCGCTTCGGCCTTGTGCACGTGGACTACGCCACGCAGCGGCGCACACCCAAGGACTCGGCCCTGGCCTGGCGCGACTGGCTGCGCACGCAGCCAACGGCGGAGGCGCAGTGAGCCTGGATCGCCGCGCGATCATCAAGGCGCTGTCGGCCGCACCGCTCGTGGCCGGCGGCGCGCGTGCTGCCGGTTCACGGGTGCTGCAGGTTGCCACCTTCCCCGACCTCGACCGTGCCGCCGTGCTGGCGGTGCCCGCGTTCGAGCGCGCGCATCCCGGGGTGCGCGTGCGACTGACGGTGCTGGCCTATGCCGACTTTCCCACGGCCATGGTCACCGCCCTGGCAGCGGGCGCGAACCTGCCCGACCTGATGGCGATGGACCGCGAGATCGTCGGCCAGTTGGCCGACTCGGCTGGCTTGCACGACTTGTCTGCCGCACCGTTCCGGGCGGGCCAACGCACGGGTGAGATCGTGCCCTTCGCCCTGGCCGCCGGCCACAGCCGCGCGGGGACGCTGACGGCATTCCCGGTGGACATCGGCCCCGGCTGCCTCTTCTACCGCAGCGACCTGCTGCAGCAGGCCGGCCTGCAGGAGGCCGAACTCACGGCGTCGTGGGCCGACTTCATTCGATGCGGCGAGCGCTTGAAGGCGCGCCACAACGGCTATCTGGTGGCCCACGCGGGCGACATCGCCGACGTCGTCGTCCGAAGCGGTCTGCAGCCGGGCGAGGGCGTCTATTTCAGCGCCGAGGGCCGGCCGCTGGTGCGCGCGGAGCGCTTCGAGCAGGCCTTCAACTGGGCCGCCCGGGCGCGCCGCGCCGGCATCGACGCGCGGGTCACGGCCTGGAGCAACGAGTGGGCCGAAGGCCTGCGGCGCGGCCGCATCGCGTCGCAGATGTTCGGCGGCTGGTTTGGCGGGCATCTGGCCAACTGGATCGCCCCCAAGGCGGCGGGGCACTGGCGCTGTGCCCCCTTGCCGGCCGGCAGCTTCGCCTCCTGGGGCGGCAGCTACTACGCCATCCCGCGCGGCGCGCGCGAGCCGGCGTTGGCTTGGGACTTTCTGCAAGCGCTGGCCCTGGACCCCGCTCAGCAGCTCAAGGCCTTCACGACGCTGGATGCCTTCCCGGCGCTGGCTGCCGCGCATGCCGACCCGCTATTCGATCAGCCGGTGCCCTACTTCGGCGGCCAACGCGCGCGCCAGCTCTGGCGCGACGCGTCGCAGCGCATTCCTGCCGTGGATGCCGACCGTCACGATCGCCTGGCCCGCGACGTCATGCAGGCGGCGCTGGAACGCGTGCTCGAGCACGGCGACCGCATCGGCGACGTGCTGGCCGACGCTGAGCGCCGCATCATCCGCCGCGCCCGAATCCCCGCTGCGACAGGCCCAGCATGAACGCCCCGCACCTCACGACCCCCGTGCCCCGGCGGCGCCTGCGCGAGGCCTGGCGGCGCGTGCAGCCCTACCTGTTCGTCAGCCCCTTCTTCGTGCTGTTCGCGGTGTTCGGGCTGTTTCCGATGGTGTTCTCGATCGGCCTGTCGCTGCACCGCTGGGACCCTGCGGCCGGGCTCTCGCAGATGCAGTGGGTGGGGCTGGACAACTTCCGCTACGCCCTGCTGGACGATGACTGGTTCTCGCAGTCGATGCGCAACACGTTGTGGATCGCGCTCGTCTCGGGCCTGCCGCAGCACCTGGTGGCGCTGCCGCTGGCCTGGTGGCTGCACACGCGGCTGCGGCGCCTGCGCAACCTGGTGCTCGGGCTCTACTTCCTGCCCTTCATCACCTCGACGGTGGCCCTCTCGCTCGTCTTCACCTCGCTGTTCTCCAAGGACTTCGGCATCGTCAACACGGCGCTGGGCCACGTCCTGGGACTGGCGCCGATCGACTGGAACCAACCCGAGTACACCAAGCTCATGATCTCGCTGGTCGTGTTCTGGCGCTACGTGGGCTGGAACACGGTGCTCTACCTCTCGGCGCTGCAGGCCGTGCCGCGCGACCTGCTGGAAGCTGCGGCGCTGGACGGCGCGCGCCCGTGGCAGCAGTTCGTCCATGTGGTGCTGCCCCTGCTCAAGCCAATGGCCTACTTCGCGGTCACGCTCACCCTCATCGGCAACCTGCAGCTGTTCGAGGAGCCCTTCATCCTCACCGGCGGCACCGGCGGCATCGACCAGGGCGGGCGCACGGCGGCCATGCACATGTACCGGGTGGCCTTCACCGAGGGCGACTTCGGCACCGCCTCGGCCATCGCCTGGCTGCTGTTCGCGGTGATGGCACTGGCCACCTGGGGCAACAACCGCTTGCTGGGCGAGCGCAAGGGGTCCGCATGAAGCCCGCCACCGCCCTGACCCATGCCGTGGTCGGCGCCGGCGCGCTGGTGATGCTGATCCCGTTCTGGTTCATGTTCGTCTTCGCGACGCACACCAACACCGAGATCCTTTCGGTGCCGCCGCCCCTGTGGTTCGGCGATGCGCTGGGCGACAACCTCAAGCTGCTGCTGCTGCGACTGCCCAGCTTCTGGCACAACATGGGCTGGAGCCTGTACGTGGCGCTGGCGACCACCGCGCTGAACCTGTTCTTCTGCGCGCTGGCCGGGCACGCCTTCGCGCTGCTGGACTTCCGCGGCCGCGACACGCTGTTCCGTGCGCTCATGCTCACGCTGCTGCTGCCGGCCTTCCTGGGCATGGTGCCGACGATGCTCGTGATGGGCTGGCTGGGCTGGATGAACGAGCACCGCGCGCTCATCGTGCCCGGCGCGGTGTCGGCCATGGGCATCTTCATGATGCGCCAGTACATCGGCGCGGCCATACCGCGCGAGATGGTTGAAGCGGCGCGGCTGGACGGCTGCTCGGAGTTCGGCATCTTCTGGCGCCTGGTGCTGCCGCTGAGCTGGCCTGCAATGGGCACGCTGGCCCTGGTGGTCTTCATCGGCTCGTGGAACAACTTCATCAGCCCGCTGATCGTCTTTCGCGACGTCGAGAACTTCACGCTGCCGCTGGCCCTGCGCTCCTTGCAAGGCACCGGGCAGACACCCTTCGGCGCGCTGTGCGCCGGCGCCGCCATCGCCGTGCTGCCGCTGCTGCTGCTGTTCATCGTGGCGTCGCGGCGCCTGATCGAGGGGCTCAGTGCCGGCGCGGTGAAGCAATGAACTTCTATCCGGAACACCTCGCATGAACATGAGCATCCCCAACTCCATCTGCTGCCCGGACAGCGTCGCCGAGTCGCACGCCGCCGCGAGAGTCCACCGTGGCTGATCTGCAGATCCGCGCGCTGCGCAAGACCTACCCCGGCGCCGCCGCGCCGGTGCTGCATGGCATCGACCTGCAGGTCGCCGCGGGCGAGTTCATGGTCTTCGTCGGGCCC
>CAZUKT010000249.1:0-764 GCA_964620975.1 uncultured Rubrivivax sp.
GCACGCCACCCGAAGACCAGCCGCCGCCCGACCCCGACGTGGACAGCGGCCCTGAAATCCGCCTGGCCACGGTGGCTTCGGCCCAGCACGGGCAGCGTCTGGACAAGACGCTGGTGGACATGGCGCCGGAGTTTTCGCGCAGCCATCTGCAGCACCTCATTGAGGCCGGCCACGTGCAGGTGGGCGGGGTGGTGGCTGCCACCGCGTCGCGCCGGGTCAAGGCAGGCCAGCGGCTGCAACTGGCGCTGGTACCCACCGAAGAAAGCCAGGCCTTCAGGCCGCAGGCCATGGTGCTGCAGGTGATGTTTGAAGACGAACACCTGCTGGTGCTGAACAAACCTGCCGGCCTGGTGGTGCACCCCGCGCCGGGCAACTGGCAAGGCACGCTGCTCAACGGCTTGCTGGCCCACCATGCGGGCGCCGCCGCGCTGCCGCGTGCCGGCATCGTGCACCGGCTCGACAAGGACACCTCGGGCGTGATGATGGTGGGCAAGACGCTGCCGGCGGTGACGGCACTGGTGCGCGCCATTGCCGCACGTGACGTGCACCGCCGCTACCTGGCGCTGGTGCACGGCGTGCCCACCGAGGCCGCCTTCACCGTGGACGCACCCATAGGCCGTGACCCCCACGTGCGCGTGCGCATGGCCGTGGTGGCGGGCGGGCGTGAGTCACGCACCGGTGTGGTCTGCCTGGCCACCGTGGGCCACATCACGGCGGTGAGCTGCACGCTGCACACGGGCCGCACGCACCAGATTCGCGTGCAC
>CAZUKT010000249.1:774-7125 GCA_964620975.1 uncultured Rubrivivax sp.
CGCGTGCACCTGGCCCACCGTGGGCACCCGCTGGTGGCCGACGTGTTGTATGGCGGCGCCATGGCTCTGGGCATGCTGCGGCAGACCCTGCATGCCACCGAGTTGCGGCTGGCACACCCCATCACCGGCGCGCCGCTGGCCTTTGACTGCCTGCCGCCGGCCGACTTTGCCGCTGCGTGGGCGCAGGTGGTGCCTGCTCGCTGAGTCGAAAGCGCGTCCCGGCGCTCAGGTGCTTACAACGTCGCGAGCAGACGCGCCGCAGCGCCGTCGATGCTGGCCTTCAGCTCGGCGTAGCTGTGGTTCACGGGGAACTGCGGAAACTGCGCCACGATGCCGGGTGGCGGGTGGATGAAAAAGCCCGCGTCGGCCGCACCCAGCATGCCGGTGTCGTTGTAGGAGTCACCTGCCGCAATGACCTGGTAGTTCAACCCCTTGAGCGCGTTGACGGCATGAAACTTCTGGTTCGGTTGGCGCAACCGGTAGTCGGCCACAAAGCCTTCGGCGTCTATCACCAGCTTGTGGCAAAAGAGAGTGGGCCGGCCCAGTTGCGCCATCAGCGGCGCGGCAAATTCGTAAAAGGTGTCCGACAGGATGATCACCTGGTAACGGCCACGCAGGTCGTCCAGGAAGTCGCGTGCCCCTTCCATGGGCGCCATGCCACCGATGACGGCGTGAATGTCGGCCAGCTTCAGCCCATGTTGGCGCAGCAGGGCCAAGCGGTAGCGCATGAGCTTGTCGTAGTCGGGTTCGTCGCGTGTGGTGCGGCGGAATTCGGCAATGCCGGTGCGTTCTGAGAAGGCAATCCAGATCTCGGGCACGAGCACGCCTTCAAGATCAAGGCAGACGATTTGCATGGGGGCTCCAGGAAGCGCTGGGATGCTATCGCAGCGTTGTCACTCGGCGGCCGCCAGCACGGCTTGCTGCTTGCGTGTCTTGCCGTCGCGCCACACGGTGAGCGTGACGGTGTCACCAGGCTGGCGCCGTTCCAGCACGCTGAGCACGTCGTCCATGTCGTTCACCGTCTCGTCGTTGATGGCGGTGATGACGTCGCCACCGATCACCTCGCCCCGGTTGCCGCGCCTGAAGGGCTGCAGCCCGGCCTTGGCCGCCGGCGTGCCATTGCCCACCTGCACGATGACCACGCCCTTGGGCAGGTTCAGCGCCCGCTGCAGGTTGGGTGACCCGGCGCTCACACCCAGCGCCGGGCGCACAAAGCGGCCGTCGCGGATGAGTCGCGGCACGATGCGGTTGACCTCGTCCACGGGGATGGCAAAGCCGATGCCGGCGCTGGCGCCGCTGGGGCTGGCGATCTGGGTGTTGACGCCGATCAGCCGCCCGGCGCTGTCCAGCAGCGGGCCACCCGAATTGCCGGGGTTGATGGCGGCGTCGGTCTGGATCACGCCGCGAATGGTGCGCTGGTTGAAGGACTCGATCTCGCGGTTCAGCGCGCTGACGATGCCGGTGGTGAGCGTCTGGTCCAGCCCGAAGGGGTTGCCGATGGCGTAGACACGCTGGCCCACCAGCAGGTCGCGGCTGGCGCCCAGGGTGATGGGCGGCAGCTTGTCCTTGGGTGCTTCTATGCGCAACACGGCCAGGTCGCGGTCTGGGAATGCGCCCACCAGTTGTGCGTCAAAGCTGCTCTGGTCGGCCAGGGTCACGCGCGCGGCGTTGGCGCCCTGGATGACGTGGAAGTTGGTGACGATGTGGCCACGGTCGTCCCACACAAAGCCGGTGCCGGTGCCGCGTGGCACCCGCTGCACGTTGGTGCTGAACATGTCGCGCTGCACACCCAGGCTCGTGATGTGCACCACGCTGGCGGAGTTGCGCTTGAAGATGTCGATGTGGGCCTGTTCGTCAGCCGCCAGCGGGCCGCGTGGCGTGACGCTGCGCGGTGCGGCGTCAGTGCGGCTTTGCACGTGTTGTGGCAGCAGCACGGCGGTGCCGGCCACCAGCGCGGCGGTGGCGAGCAGGGTGTTGCGGAGGGTCAGCAGTTTCATCGCTTCAACGTTCCCAGGTGGTGCCCGGAAGGCGGGCGCCGCCATCGTAGATGGGGATCGTTGCTGCTTCGTCAAGCAGCGGGCTGTTGCGGGCAGCAGCGGGCCAAAACGGCAGGGCGCGTGGGTCAGGCCACCACGTAAGCCGCCGAGCCGGTGGCGATGAGCAGGCCTTCGTCGTTGACCAGGCGCATCTGCGTGGAGCCCACACGCCCGCCCAGGCGCGTGACCTCGGCGCTGGCGATGAAGTGCTGGCCCAGGCCCTGGCGAAGAAAGTCCACACGCAGGTCGATGGTGCCCATGCGTGCAAAGCGGTGCATGACCTGCAGCGTGTCTTCACCGCCGTGGCGCTGGGCATTGGCCACCATCAGTGCCAGGCCCGCCATGGCGTCCAGCACAGCGGATATCACGCCGCCGTGCAGGCGGCCGTAGGTGTAGTGGCCCACCAGTTCGGGCCGCATCTCGATGCGGCCGCGCACGTCGCCCGGCACCACCGAAATGATCTTCAGGCCCAGCACCTGGTTGAAGGTGATGCGCTGCTCAAACAGATCCACCAGGGCCGTGTCCAGGCGGGCTTGTTCTTCGGGGCTGCGGTGGGAGGCTGGAGACTGGGGCATGGCGGCGGCGCGCGTGGGGTCGGGGAGGGGCAATCGTAGGGCCCGCGCCGCAGTGTGCGTGGGTGGGCTTCATGCCTGTTCAGGCCGGTTCAAGCCGGGGTGTGCAGCCCCAGCCGTGCCCGCGCCTCGGTGGGTGTGGCAATGCCGCGCCCGGCGCGGCGTGCGCAGGCGGCCAGCGCTTCGATGAGCACGCCGTTGCCGCTGGCGCGGCCACCGCCCGGCAGGTAGAAGGTGTCTTCCAGCCCGGTGCGCAGGTTGCCGCCCAGCTCGGCCGTCTTCTGGTGCACGGGCCAGATCTCGGCGCGGCCGATGAGCGTGCTCTGCCACACAGCGCCCTCTGGTGCGTAGCGGGGCAGCAAGGCCAGCAAGTCGGCGTCGCAGGGCATGCCACTGGCCACGCCCATGACGAAGTTGACTTCTGGAATGCCGCTGAAGAAACCGGCCTTCAGGTACATGGCCACGCTGCGCAGGATGCCGACATCGAAGCACTCGAACTCCGGGTGCGTGCCGGTGGCGGCCATCACGTCCAGGAACTGCTTGACCTTGGCCACCGGGTTGTCAAACACCATCGGCGGCCAGGCCCAGTCGCCGTTGTCCTTGATCTTCAGGTAGTTCAGCGTGCCGGCGTTGCAGGCCGCGATTTCGGGCCGCACGCGCTGCAGGCAGGCCGCCGGGCCGCTGATGTCCTTGCCGATGACACCGGTGGTGAGGTTGACGATGACGCCCGGGCAGGCGGCCCGGATGGCGCTGCACACGGCCTGCGCCACGTCGGGGTCCCAGCTCGGCAAGTGGCCGAAGCCGGGCTCCTGGCTGCGCAGGTGCACATGCATGATGCTGGCGCCGGCATTGAAGGCGTCACGCGCCTCGGCCGCCATCTGCGCCGGCGTCACCGGCACCGGGTGCTGCTGCGGGTTGGTCAGCACGCCGGTCAGCGCACAGGTGAGGATGGCCTTGTCGGCGGGGTTGCTCATGGCGTGACTTCCAGTTCCACCAGCACGGCGCCCGAGGCCACCGCGTCCTTGGTCTTGACGTGCACGGCACGCACCGTGCCGGCCGCGCCGGCGTGCAGCCACATTTCCATCTTCATGGCTTCCACACACACCAGCGGCTGGCCGGCGGCCACCACGTCGCCTGGCGCCACCGCCACCTGCGCCACCACACCGGCCACCGGGGCGCGGGCGCGGCTCGGGTCCAGCGTGTTGTCCTGCGCCGGGGTGGCCGAAGGCTCGGCAAAGCTGAACACCGCGCCCTGCGTGGCCAGATGCAGCGTGGCGCCGTCGCGCACGGCATGCCAGCGCTGCTGCACACCGTCCACCTGGGCGCGCAGTTTGGCGCCTTGGTGCGACAGCACGTGCACACCGGCAGGCGGGCAGGGCAGGGTGCGCTTTTCGCCCTGGCATTGCAGCGTCAGCGCAAAGCCGGCCACGCTGGCCGGGCGCATGCCAAAGCCCAGGGCCTTGCCGCCAGCGCCCTGGCCCTGGGCCAGCACGGCGGCGGCCACTCGCCAGGCGGTCTCGGGCGGGGCCGGGCGTTGCAGCAGTGGCTCGCCCACCGCAGCCCATTCGTCCAGCCGTGTCGTGGTCATCGTGGCCTGGGTGAACTGTGGGTGCTGCAGCAGGTCACGCAGGAAGCGGCCATTGCTGCGCAGGCCGATCAAAGGCACCTCGTCCAGCGCCCGTGTCAGGCGCCGGATGGCGTCACCCCGGTCGCGGCCGTGGGCGATGAACTTGGCCACCATCGCGTCGTAGAAGGGGCTGACTTCACCGCCTTCGGCGATGCCGTGGTCGATGCGCACGTCGCTGTCAGCCGGCTGCCAGCCGAGGATGAGCCCGGTCTGCGGCTTGAAGCCGTCGTAGGGGTCTTCGGCGTACAAGCGCACTTCAATGGCGTGGCCGCTGAAGGTGATTTGATCCTGCTTCAGCGGCAGCGGCTCGCCGGCGGCCACACGCAGTTGCCATTCCACCAGGTCCAGCCCGGTGATGCACTCGGTGACCGGGTGTTCCACCTGCAGCCGCGTGTTCATTTCCAGGAAGTAGTGGTTCAGGTCTTCATCGACGATGAACTCCACCGTGCCCGCGCCGCAGTAGCCCACGGCCAGTGCGGCGGCCACGGCGTCGCGGCCCATGGCGGCGCGTTTGGCCGGGTTGACCACGGGCGAGGGCGCTTCCTCGATCACCTTCTGGCGCCGGCGCTGCGCCGTGCAGTCGCGTTCTCCCAGGTGCACGGCGTTGCCATGCACGTCGGCAAAGACCTGGATCTCGATGTGGCGGCCGTTGGCGATGAGCCTTTCCAGCATCAACGTGCCGTCGCCAAAGGCGCTTTGTGCTTCGCGCCGCGCGCCGGCCAGCGCCGCCGGCAACTCGGCCCATCCGTTCACCAGGCGCATGCCCCGGCCACCGCCGCCGGCCACGGCCTTCACCAGCAGGGGCAGGCCCAGCGTGGCGGCTTCGGCGATGAGGCGTTCGTCGTCTTGCTCATCGCCGTAATAACCCGGCGCGCAGGGCACACCCGCAGCCACCATGCGGCGCTTGGCGCCCGACTTGCTGCCCATGGTGCGGATGGCATGGGGCGGCGGGCCGATGAAGACCAGCCCTGCCTCGGCGCAGGCCTGGGCAAAGTCGGCGCGTTCGGACAGGAAGCCGTAACCCGGGTGCACGGCGTCGGCGCCGCTCGCCTTGGCCGCAGCAATGATCTTGTCGATGGAGAGGTAAGACTCGCCCGCCGGTGCGGCGCCGATGGACACGGCCTCGTCGGCCAGCCCCACGTGCGGCGCCTGCGCATCGGCGTCACTGAACACCGCCACGCTGCGGTAGCCCAGGCGGTGCGCGGTACGCAGCACCCGGCACGCGATCTCACCGCGATTGGCGACCAGGATCTTGGCAAAACTCACTGCGGCACCCACGACGCCTTGCGCTTTTGCAGGAAGGCGGTTGTGCCTTCGGTGCCCTCGGGCCCCAGCGCCGCGCGTGCAAAGACCTCGGCCGCTTCGTGCACCAGCGAGGCCGGGGCGTGGAAGCGCGCCCGGGCCATCAGCGCCTTGGTGGCGGCCACTGCGCCGGGCGCACATTGCAGGATCTCGGCCAGCACTGCGTGCACCGCCTGGTCCAGCGCGCCACCGGCGTGGATGGCGTGCACCAGGCGCAGGTCCAGCGCCTGCTGCGCGTCCAGCCGGCCGCCCGTGACGGCCAGGCGCTTGGCCTCGGCGTAACCCAGGCGTTCGACCAGGAAGGGCGCAATCTGCGCCGGCACCACGCCCAGCGATGTTTCGGGCAGGCGGAACACCGCGCCCGTGCCGGCCAGCGCCACGTCGGCCACGCAGGCCAGGCCGAAGCCGCCGCCCATGACCGTGCCTTCCAGCACCGCCACCACGGCGATGCCGGTATTGGCATAGGCCACGCACAGTTCGCCAAAGGCGGCGTTGGTGTCCACCAGCGCGTTGGGGTTGTCGGCCAGCAGCAGACGCGCCGTGGCCATGTCCTTGAGGTCGGCACCGGCGCAGAAGTGGCCACCCGCGCCACGCAGCACGATGGCGCGCACGTCTGCGGACGCTTCGGCCTGTGCCAGCACGCTGCGCAACTCGCCCACCATGGCCAGCGACATGGCGTTGCGCACCTCGGGGCGGTTCAGCGTGACGTGCAGCACCGCGCCTTCGCGCCGCAGCGTCAGCGTTTGCAGCGGGCCTTGGCCGGTGCTCACGAAGCCTTCCCGGGCAGCGTGCCTTCGAGCTTGCAGATGATGCC
>CAZUKT010000250.1:0-7107 GCA_964620975.1 uncultured Rubrivivax sp.
GGCCGCCGGCCCCACCGAACCCGCAGCGGACGCAGCGGACGCAGCAGAGGCAGCAGAGGCCGCAAGCACCCCAGACACCGCAGACGCAGAAAAGTCGGCAGCCACTGCCCGCGCCGCCGAGGCCGCCAAAGCCCGCGCTGCAGGCGCAGTGGCAGCCGCGCCTTCGGGCCCTGCGCCGGCCAGGTGCAGTGGGCCAGCCCCACCGTGCCAGGCCCACAGCCCCGCCGCACCGGCCGCCACCGCACAAACCACCGCCGTGCCACGCAGCACACGCAGCCACACGGCGGCCGGCCCAGACGCCGTGGACACATCAAACACCTCGCGCGCCGCTTGCAGCACCGTGCGCCGGCCCACGCGGTGCTGGCCTTGTGAATAGGCGCCCAGCAAGGCGCGGTCGGCCAGCAGGTTGATGCGCCGGGGCACGCCGCCGGTGACGCGGTGAATGGCCGCCAGCGCCGCCCCGTCAAACGGCACGGGCGCGTTGGGCCCGGCCACCGAAAGGCGGTGCGTGATGTACTGCGCCGTCTCGGCGCGCGACAGCGGCCCCAGGTGGTAACGCGCAATGACACGCTGCGCCAGTTGTTCCAGCCCCGGCGCCGCCAGTTGCGTGCGCAGCTCGGGCTGGCCGATGAGGATGATCTGCAGCAGCTTGCGCTCGGCGGTTTCCAGGTTGGTGAGCAGGCGCAGTTGCTCCAGCACCTCGGCGCTCAGGCTCTGCGCTTCGTCTATCACCAGCAGCGCCTGCCGGCCCAGCGCGTGCGCGTCCAGCAAGAAGGTGTTGAGCGCGTCCACATGCGCCTTCAGGCTCGCCGTGGAATCAGGCAGGGGCACGCCAAACTCGCTGCACACGGTCTGCAGCAGTTCATGCACGCTGAGCTTGGGGTTGAAGATGTAGGCCACCACGCAGTGCGGCGGCAACTGCTCCAAAAAGCAGCGGCCCACGGTGGTCTTGCCGGCGCCGATTTCGCCCGTCAACAACACAAAACCACCGCCGCCGCGCACGCCATACAGCAGGTGCGCCAAGGCCTCGCGGTGGCGGTCGCTCATGAACAGGAAGCGGGGGTCGGGCGCGATGGAAAACGGCTCGCGGGCCAGGCCAAAAAACGGCGCGTACATGGGCTGAGCATAGCGGCGGCGGCGCGGCCACAATGCCCGGCCATGCCAGACCAGCCGAAGCCGCCAAACCCGCCGGACCAGCCGGACCAGCCACTGGCAAGCCGCCACCATGCCCACGCCGCCCTGTTGTTGAACAGGCTGGACGCGATTGGCCATGCGCTGGCCCAAAGTGGCCACGCGCTGGCGCTCATCGGCCTGGGCTCGGTGGGGCTGGAGACACAGCGCATCGACGCCTGGTCTGACCTGGATTTCTTTGCCATCGTGCAGCCCGGCCACAAGGCGCGCTACGTGCAGCAGCTGGACTGGCTGGCCGCCGCCCACCCCCTGGTCTGGAGCGTGCAAAACACCGCCGACGGCCACAAGGCGCTGATGGCCGACGGCGTGCTGTGCGAGTTTGCGGTGTTCGAGCCGGCCGAACTGGACGCCATCCCCTTTGCACCCGGCCGTGTGGTGTGGAAGCGGCCCGAGGTGAGCGACAGCATCGCCACGCCGCGCCGCCCCGTGCCCGGCGCGCAGTTGCCCGATGAAGCCTGGATCGTGGGCGAAGCCTTGAGCTGCCTTTACGTGGGCCTGCAGCGCTGGCACCGGGGCGAAAAACTCAGCGCCGCACGTTTTGTGCAAGGCCATGCGCTGGACCGTTTGATCGAGCTGGATGCGCTGCGCACGGCAGCGCCGGCGGGTGACCCCTTCAACCGCGAGCGCCGGCTGGAACAACGCCAGCCCACATTGGCGGACGAGTTGCCGCAACTGGTGCCGGGCTACGCCCACACGCCGCAAGCAGCGCTGGCAATGCTGGCCGCGCTGCGGCGGCGCCGTGCGCTCATCAACGGGGCGCTGGAGGCAGAGATCGTGCGGCTGAGCGCTCTGGCGTTGGCAGCCCCAAGGCAAGCCGGGGCGTAAAGCTCAGGTGCGCCAGATGCGTGGTGGCTTGGCGTCCAGCCCCCAGGCCACCCGCCGCCACGCCGCGCGCACGGCCGCCAGCAACTGCATGGCCGGCTCGACACGGTGGCTGAGCACCCGTGCCACCACCACGCCCGTCTGCACTGCCGTGACACCGGCCAACGCCGCCATTGGAGACGCAGCCACGGCCTCGCGTGCGGCGTCCACCAGGGCTTGGCGGCGCGCAGCGGGCAGCGCCTGGCCACACGCAAACCACGCCGTGGCCAATGTGCTGTGGCCGGCCCAGCCCAGCGGCGACTGCAGCAGCAGCGTGTCATGGGCCGCCACACGCGCACGGTCCAGCCAGGCGCCGGAAATGGCCAGGTGCTGCTCGAAGCAGCCGTCCACATAGGGCTGCTGCGCGGCGGGCAGCCCCAGCGCCAGCACATCCCAGCCGATCATTTCGGCCTGCGGTGCGAGTTGGGCGTGCAACTCGTTGCGCGCCTGGCAGCCGCTGTAGGCGATGGTCTCCATCGGCAGCCACTCCAGCCGGGCGCCGTCGGCCAGATGCAAACGAACAGCCTGCAACGCCAGCGCCCCTTCACTGCGATAAAAGCGCGTGGCACCGGGTGTGGTGATGAGCGCGTGCGTGCCGGCGGCCAGCGTGGCGTGCACGTGCAGTTCATCGCCACCCACCACACCACCGGGCGGATGCACGATGACGTGGTGGCAGATGGCCGGGCCTTCGGGGTACAGGCGCTGCAGCACACGCAGCGGGCCTTCGTGCAGGTCATGCGCGCTGGTGCGCTCGCCCTGCTGCGTGTAGTGCAGCGTGAGCTGTGCCTTCCAGCTCAAGACCGGGCCCAGAAAGCCAGGTGCAGGCCGGCGATTTCTGACTCGACGTTGGGCACCGGGCCGACGACACGCATCGCCTTCTGGCCCCGCGCAAACAGCTCCCGGCAAGGCAGGTCCAGCGTCGGGTTTTCGGCATGGTTGCCGGTGATGTGCAGCAGTCGCGCTTCGCTCATGCCGTAGACCAGGCCGCCGATGTGCGCCCAGTACTGCGTGCCGGCGCACATGGCGCAAGGCTCCACGGTGGTGACCAGTGTGCAAGCCCACAGCGTGGCGGCGTCATATTGCTGCGCGGCGGCGCGCGCCAGCACTGCTTCAGCGTGGTTGACGCTGTCCACATTGCCTTGCTCCATCAGCACCGTGTCACCGTCGGCCGCCACCAGCAGCGCGCCAAAGGGGTGGTGACCCTGCGCCACGCTGGCCTGCGCCACGGCGTTGGCACGGCGCAGCGCGCGCACGGCCTGCGCGGGTGTCACGCCGCCTGCGAGCCGCGGTGCGCCCAGCCCGTGGTGCGCTTTTCGACCCAGCTGAAGAGCTCGTACATGGCCATGGCCATGGCGCCAATGGTCACCAGGCCGGCAAAGGCCAGTGGCATGCGCTGCTGGCTGCCGGCGGTTTGCATGAGGTAGCCGATGCCCGAGTCGCCCGCTGTCATCTCGGCCAGCACGGTGCCCACAAAAGCCAGCGTGATGGCGATCTTGAGGCTGCCGTAAAAGTAGGGCATGGAGCGCGGCAGGCCCACCTTGATGAGCACGTCCCAGCGTTTGGCGCCCAGCACCCGCAGCACGTCTTCAAGTTCGGGCTCCAGCGTGGCCAGGCCGGTGGCGATGTTGACGGTGATGGGGAAGAAGCTGATCAGAAACGCGGTGATGATGCCGGGCCCGAGGCCGATGCCGAACCACACCACCAGGATGGGCACCACCGCCGCCTTGGGCACGGCGTTGAAGGCCACCATCAGTGGGTACAGCGCGGTGTAGGCCAGCCGGCTGCTGCCGATCAAGAAGCCCAGCATCACGCCCACCACGATGCTCACGGCAAAGCCCAGCATGGTGACCCAGAAGGTCTTCCACGCGGCTTCGAGCAAAGCGCTCTGGAATTCAACAAACTGCAGCGCAATCTGCCAGGGGCTGGGGAAGATGAATTCGGCGATGCCAAACACCACCACCACCGCCTGCCAAAGCAGCAAGAAGGCCACCAGCACCACCAGCGGCGACCACTTTTCCATCTTGCGGCTGATCTTCATGCGGGGGCCCTGGTGCAGTGAATGAGGTTGTTCATTGCGGCACCGCCACCGCAACGCCAGCAGCACCGGCAGCCGGTTTGCGCATGGCGCCGATGTGCCCGCGCAGCTCGTGCACGATGTCGGTGAATTCCGGGCTGTAGGTCACTTCAAGGTCACGCGGGCGCGGCAGGTCAATGTGGCGCTGCACCACAAAACGCCCCGGGCTCTTGCTCATCACATACACCGTGTCGGCCAGAAAAACGCTTTCACGCAGGTCGTGGGTGACCAGGATGACGTTGAATTTTTGCGCTGCCTGCAAGTCGCGCAGCGCACACCACAGCTCTTCACGCGTAAAGGCGTCCAGCGCGCCGAATGGTTCGTCAAGCAACAGCATCTGCGGCTCGTGCACCAGGGCGCGGCAGATGCTGGCGCGCTGCTGCATGCCCCCGCTCAACTGCCACGGAAACTTGTCTTCATAACCTGCCAGGCCCACGCTCTTGAGCAGCTCACGGGCCTTGGCTTCGTACTGCGCACGTTTGCTGCGAAAGCTGGAACGGTAGGGTTCCACTATTTCCAGCGGCAGCAGCACGTTGTCGACCGTGGTGCGCCAGGGCAGCAGGCTGGGCGCCTGGAAGGCCATGCCGCTGATCTTGAGCGGCCCGGTCACCGGCTGGCCGCCGATGTGGATGCTGCCTTTGCTGGGCATCTTCAGGCCCGTGGTGAGCTTCATGAAGGTGCTCTTGCCGCAGCCACTGGGGCCCACGATGGCGATGAATTCACCCTGGTTGACCTGCAGCGAGATGTCTTCCACCGCAAAGTGGCCCTGCGCCAGCAGCTCGTCGTTGTAGGCCAGCCAGACGTTGCGGAAATCGACAAAGGGTTTCATGGCTTGGCGGCCGGCGGCGGGCCGGCGGACGGTAGGTTCTGGATCAGCGTGTGCATGGCCTGGCGGTAGACATCGGCCGCTTCTTCGTGCAGCCGGCTGTGGCTGCCGCCGGGGAATTCGATCCACTTCACGCCCGGTGGCGCGGCGTCTCGCAGGCGGCGGCCCAGTTGCACCGGCACGGTTTTGTCGGCCGTGCCGTGCAGCATGAGCAGCGGCGCGTGGATACCGCCGATGCGCGCCAATGAATCGAATTCAAGTGTGGTGACCGACGCCGCCAGGCGGCCCCAGAAGCCGGCCTCGGCTGCCACGTCGGGCAAGCGCGTGAAGGTGGATTCCAGCACCAGCGCGGCGTAGTCGGTGCCGGGTTGCAGCCCGCTGGCCAGCCGCACCGCCACCGCGCCGCCCATGGAATGGCCAAAGATCACGCGGCGACGGGCATCGGGCTGGCGCTTTTGCAGTTCGGCCCAGGCACGCAATGCGTCAGCGTGGATGCTGGCCTCTGAAGGCACGATGGGCGCGCTTTCACCCCAGCCCCGGTAGTCCACCGCCAGCACGGCAAAGCCGGCATCGCGCAGTGCGTTGATCTTGGACAGGTTGCCAAACAGGTTGCGGAAAGTGCCGTGCAGGTACAGCAGCGTGGGCGCGGCCGGGTCGGCATGGGGCAGCCACCACAGCGCCAGCGTATCGGTGCCGGTGCCGCTGCCGCTGGCGCTGGCGCCATCGGCGGTTGCAGCCGGCACTTGCAAGGTGTAGGGCACATCGCCGGGACGCAGGCCGGCGTTGCCCTCAGCGCGCTGGGTGGGGCCGGCAGGGGTGGGCCGCAGCGCCAGCGTGCGCTGCTTGGCGTCAAACCAGGCGCAGCCGCCCAGCAGCGTGGTGGCGGCAAGGCCGGCGGCAATCAAAGCGACAATGCGGCGCATGCAGCCCTTACACCACCGGCCCCTTGGGGCCTTTTTCATGTGTGCCTTGGCAGGCGCCATTTGTGCCGCCAGCGGCAACGCATGCGCCGACGACAACAGCGAAACGCTGGGCCCGGGGTACTGGCGCGTGGCCGCGTCGCCGTATTCGCTGCACTTTCGCTACAACCCCAAACACCGCCACGTGTGGGCGCTGGGTGTGGAGCGCCAGCGCAGTGACAACTGGCTGGCGGGTACGTCGTTCTTCAGCAATTCCTTTGGCCAACCCAGCAGCTACACCTACGTGGGCAAGCGCTTCCCGGCGCTGTGGGGCCAGCCGCAGCTTTTTGGCCAGATCTCGGGCGGTTTGTTGTACGGCTACCGGGGCGAGTTTCAAAACAAGGTGCCGCTCAACTACAAGGGCTTTTCGCCGGGCGCGCTGGTCACGCTGGGCTGGCAGTTTCACAAGGACGGCGCGGCGTCGGTGCACTTGCTGGGCGACGCCGGCCTGATGCTGCAGTTTTCTTGGGACTTGCGCTGATGGTGCCAACGGGCGCACGCGCCCGCAGCGGGCGCGTGGCCGGGTGGGTGTGAGCGGGCCCAGGCGCACTTACTTGCGCACCGGCGGCAGCACGTTAAGTTCAGCCGCAGTGGGCAAGAAGGCGGGGTTCCAGACGGTGGTGGGGTCGATGCGTGTCTTGGTGCCGTAGGCGTCGGACACCTGGGACGCCATCAGCGCCAGGCGCCCGGGCACGGCCTGGCCAAAACCTTCGGCACGCGCGTCGGGGCTGGCCACCACGGCGTCAATCGCCATGCGCAGGCGGCGTTTTTCAAGATCGACGTTGATGATGCCGTCACGCGCCTTGACGTAGTCGATGCTGGGGTCGGGGTTGGCCATCACTTCCTTGATGCCCTTGGTAAAGGCACGCAGGAAGGCCTTCACCGCTTCGGGGTTCTCCTTGATCATCTTGGGGCTGGCGATGATCACGTTGCCGTACAGCTTGACCCCGTGCGCGGCATAGGGCAGCACCACGATGTCTTCGGGCTTCACGCCACGCGCTTCAAGGTTGAGGATGCTGGTGAAGCTGAAGCCGGTGATGGCATCGATGTCGCCACGCACGAGCATGGTTTCGCGCAGCGGCGGGTCCATGCTGGTCCACTGCACACCGCTCACGTTGTTGGCCTTGGCAAAGATGGGGAATGCCTTGCGCCCGGCGTCAAAGCCCGGCGCACCGAGCTTCTTGCCGCTCAGGTCA
>CAZUKT010000251.1:0-4075 GCA_964620975.1 uncultured Rubrivivax sp.
TCGCCGATGAAATCGCGCAGAACGTCGATTTCCTTGTAGTCGATCTGTTCAACACCGGCAACGGTGAAGCGGCAGAAACGCTTGCGGCGGAAAAGCAGCGCCTGGTTGTTGCGCTTGGGGCGCTTGTCTTTGGAAAAACGACCTTTACCACGTGGCGGGGGCATATGAGCTCCTACTTGTATTCAGTTCAATCCGGATGGACTTCGGTAGGGCTGGGCTCTGGGGCCGTGGGCTCTACCGAGGTGATGTGGAACAGCAGACCGCGACCGTTGCGTGTGCTGGTGATGAAGCCGCCGTACAGCGCGCTTGATCCCAACACCAGCGACATCAACACTTTCGTCACCGCCCCGATGCCCAATGCGCGAATCTCCATGGAGACCTTGCGCGGCTGGCCGTCTTCTGTAACTTCAGACTCGTGCTTGAGGCCCAAATCCAAAGCCGGAAGCCCGGCCGGGGTGTAACGCAGTGCTGCGCGCTCCACCAGCGAGGCAGCGAGAACAAATCTGTTCATCGCGCAGCGCCGGCGGCCAACGCCGCAGTGGGCTTCAGGCGGTGGCCTCCTGGCGTTCCTTGCGTGCTTCTTCGCGTTCCACAGCCTTCATCATGATGGAAGGAATGGTCTCGGCCTTGTCCTTCTTCACGGTCATGTGGCGCAGCACGGCGTCATTGAAGCGAAAGCCGGTTTCGATCTCGGTCAGCACGTCGTTGCTGCACTCGATGTTCAGGCACAGGTAGTGCGCCTTCACGAGCTTCTGGATCTGGTAGGCCAGCTGGCGCCGACCCCAGTCTTCGACCCGATGGACCTTGCCGCCGCCTGCGGTAACCAGGGTCTTGTAGCGTTCCAGCATGGCCGGAACCTGTTCGCTTTGATCCGGATGGATCAGCAGAACGATCTCATAGTGACGCATGAACACTCCTTGTGGATTGCCGGGCCGGCACACGGCTGTGCGCAGGTCACCAGGTTTGGAAGCCGCCCCGATGCGTCAACATGGCAGGTGCGGCAAGGAAAGCCCACGAGTATAACCGCGCCACTGGCATGCACCTTGCCAACTGGCGCGCGCAGGGCGGGTTCGTGGCTCAGCGCTCCCCAGCCTCTGGCACCCGCAGGCGGTCTACCAGCGCATGCTCTTCGACGCCGGGCGCCTTGGTGAGCAGGCTTACCACCACCATCATGGCCAGGCCCACGGGCACGCCAAAGACACCGGCCGACACCGCATCCACGCTCCACCACTGCGTTTCGGCCAGCGGGCGGGTGACACCCAACCAGGTGCGCAGCAGCGGCAGGTTGGTGGCCATGTAGTAGCCGCAAAGACCCAGCCCCGCCAGCATGCCCGCCACCGCGCCGGGCCCGTTGGCGCGGCGCCAGAAGATGCCCATGACCAGAGCCGGAAAGAAGCTCGCTGCGGCCAAAGAGAACGCGGCCGACACGAACTGCAGGATGTCGGTGATCTTCAGCGCCGCAATCAGCGCGGCCAGGATGGCCACCACCATGACCAGCATCTTGGAGGCGATGACACGCGACACCGCATTGGCGCGCAGGTTGATGAGGCGGAAGAACACGTCGTGCGACAGCGAATTGGCAATGGTCAACAGCAGGCCGTCGGCCGTGGACAGCGCAGCGGCCAGCCCCCCGGCGGCCACCAGGCAGGTCACCCAGTAGGGCAAGCCGCCGATCTCGGGCGCCGCGAGCACGATGATGTCGCCACCCATCGACAACTCGCCCAACTGCAGCAGGCCGTCGCCGTTGATGTCACGCACGCTCAGCAAGTTGGGGTCCAGCCTCGACCACCGGTTCATCCACTGCGGCAATTGATCCACGGGCAAGCCGACGATGTGGTGCAGCACCTCGTACTTGACCATCACGGCCAACGTGGGCGCTGCCACGTAGAGCAAGGTCACGAAAAACAAAGACCAAGCCACCGACCGGCGGGCTTGCGACGCCGACGGTGTGGTGAAGTAACGCGTCACCAGGTGCGGCATGGCCGCCGTGCCCATCATCAAGCACAGCATCAGGGCGACGAAGTTCACGCGCGCACTGTCATAGGCGCTGCGCGCCTCCGAGCCACCTGCCGGGTCGCCGTTGGCAAAGGGCAAGGCCTGCTGGGGCATGCCGGCCAGCGGCTGCGCGCGGGCGAGCGCACTGTCGCGGTCACGCTGGTACTGCGCGCGCGCCTGGGCTTCCGTGCGCGGGCGCAAGATGTGCTCGCGCTCGGCGCGCTGGATCTGCGACAGCGGCGCCTGCGCTGCGCGCAATTCCGCCAGCCGGCGGATCTGGGCCTGCGCGTCGTCGGCCATGGCGGCACGCACGTTGCCCAGCTTGCGTTCGGCGTCGGCAGCGCGTGTGCGCAGCAGCGCCGCCACCTGCAATTCGGCCGGATCGGCGGCAAGCGCCAGTTCACGCTTGGCAATCGCCTCCAGTTGCGTGGCGTACGTCACCACCGGCACAGGGCTGCCGGTCTGCTTCATGGACAGCCAGGTCACCGGCACCAGATAGGCGACGATCAGCACCAGATACTGGGCCACCTGCGTCCAGGTCACGGCCCGCATGCCGCCCAGAAACGAACACACCAGCACCCCGCCCAGCCCGACGAAGATGCCCAGCTCAAACCCGAACCCGGTGAGGTGCGAGGTGATGAGCCCGACACCATAGATCTGCACCACCAGGTACACAAACGACACAGTCACGGCGGCTGCGGCACCTATGAAACGCGGCACGTTGCCGCCGTAACGTGCACCCAGGAAGTCGGGCACCGTGTACTGGCCAAAGCGGCGCAGATACGGTGCCAGCAACATGGCCAGCAGACAGTAGCCGCCGGTCCAACCCAAGATGTAGGCCAGGCCGGCAAAACCCTGCAGGTAAAGCACGCCGGCGGTGCCGATGAACGACGCCGCCGACATCCAGTCGGCTGCCGTGGCCAGCCCGTTGTACATGGCCGGCACGCGCCGGCCGGCCACAAAGTATTCGGCCTCGTCGGAGGTGCGGCACATGAAGCCGATGCAGGCGTACACGGCGACCGTGACCACCAGGAAGGACGCGCCAATCCAGCCCCTGGACAAGCCAAGATGCTCGGCCGTGGCCATGGTGAAGATCAGCATCCCGAAGCCGAGCATGAACAGCGTGTAGCGGCGGCCCAGCGAGCCACCGAAACGCCGCGAGGCGCCTGCCGCAGGGCCTGGCGCCTGGTTCACTGCGGCACCTCCCTGCCGTCAGGCGAGCTTGCTTCGTCCGCAGTCTGCTCGCTCTGGTAGCGGGATTCCAGGTGATCCATGCACACCACATACACCACGATGATCAGCAAGAAAGCCAGCAATGCGCCCTGCGCTGCCACCCAGAAGCCCAGCGGGAATCCGAACAGGGTGACCCCATTAAGGCCGCGGGCAAACCAGGCGCCCGCCAGACTGATTGCCACCCAGACCAGCAGCAGTACGGCCGTGAGTTGCTGCGTCTGGCGCCACAGGCGATGGCCGGCTTTGTTGCTCATCGATGGCATTGTGAGGGACGCCCCGATACCGACCATGCAGGATCAGCCCTGCACCCAGCGGCGCTGGGCGGCCAGATGGGCCGCAGCTGCAAAAGTGGGCTTCGGGCACTGCACACACAGCGCAGGCCACAGCTTGAGCAAAAGCTCCGCCGTGGCCAACGTGTCGGCCGCCGCCTGGTGGCGCACCGCGCAGTGAATGCGAAATTCGGCCATCCACTCGTCCAGCGCACGCGCACGCACCTTGGGGTACAAGACGGCGGCCAGGGGCTCCAGGTCCATCCAGGGGTTGGCCAGCCTGGGCGCCTGCTCGGCCTTGATGGCGCGCTCGATCATGGCGCGGTCGAAGGCCGCATGGAATGCGATCAGCGGCGACGCCCCTGCATACCGCGCAAACGCCGCCAAGGCGGCCGCCGGGGGCATGCCCGCACGCTGGGCGCCCACCCCAATGCCGTGCAGCAGGATGTTGGCCTTGTCGGGTGCTGCAGGCTCGGCAACGTGGCCCAGCACCACTTCGAAACTGTCGCCCAGGTCGATGCGCGCGCGACCATCTGCCACGTGCACGGCGATGGCGGCAATGGCCAGTAGTCGGTCGT
>CAZUKT010000251.1:4085-7101 GCA_964620975.1 uncultured Rubrivivax sp.
GGATTCCACGTCCAGCACGACCCAGCGCGCCGGGTTGGCGCTGTCTTGTGGCCGCAGCCACCGTTTGAGGCTTGAGAACATCGGTGGGCCGATTGGCGTCAGCGCTGGTAGTCCAGGCCCATGCGCTGCTGCAGCCTGCGGGCGATGCGTATCGTTTCCTTGAGCATGCGCAGGTCGATGTCGTTGAGTGTGGCCGTGTCGATGAGGTTGGGGTTGGCTGGCGTGGCCACACCGCCCATCTGGACCTGCAGGCGCAGCATCTGCAGGAACTCGAAGCCCGTGACCCAGGCTTCGCTCTCGTGGGCGGCCACGTTCATGAGCGGGCCTGCGGCCTCAAGCCGGGCGCGGGTGCCCAGTGCGGGCAACCCATGCGCCAGCGCGTACAGCCGCGCCGCGTCCACGAAAAGGGCTGTGCCGTGCAGCTTCAGGTCGAGCATGGCGCGGCCGTCCACGGCTTGGGTTTCCAGTGCGCCGCGCCAGTTCAGCGGCGGACGCAGGCGCAGCGCGTTGTCGGCCATCTGCTTCAGGAAGCGGGGCACGCGGGCGCGCTCATGGGCCAGCATGTCACGCAGCGGCTGCGCCAATTGCTGGTTGCCCGCCAGCGGCCGCAAGTCAAAGTAGATGCTGGCGTTGAGCAGGTCTTCGGGCGCGCCGTGTTCTATCCAGTGTGCAAAGCGCTGCTGCCATTCGGCCACCGTCAGGCAACACGCCGGGTTGCTGGCCATCACGTTGCCTTTGCACAAGGGGTAGCCGCAGGCGTCCAGTGCATCGTTGACTTCGCGGGCCAGCGCCAGCCAGCGCGGGCGGTCGGTGTCAGGCGTGTCACTGGCAAAGATCAGGCCGTTGTCCTGGTCGGTGGCCACCGTTTGCTCTGCACGGCCTTCTGAGCCAAACGACAGCCAGCAGGCCTGTGACAAGTCCATGCCGTGGCGTTCAGCCACCAGGTGCAGCAGCCGCTCGGTCAGCACGTCATTCAGGTGGCTGATCAACTCCGTCAGTTGGCGCGCATGCACGCCCTGGCCCAGCAGGTTGCCCGCAAAGCGTCGTATGCCCTTGGCCAGGTGTTCCAGCGACGCCAGGTCAGGGGCCGACCGGATCTGCGTGCTGAGTTGCTTGAGCGACAGGCGCTGCAACGCAAACAGGTCGCGCTCGGACACGATGTTGACCACGCGCCCCTGGTCGGTCACAGGCACGTGGCGAATGCCGTGGCGCGACATCAGCAGGGCAGCGTCCTGCAAGGTGTGGTCCAGTGTCAGGCACTGGATGGGGCTGCTCATGACGCTGCCGATGGCCGTGGTCAGCGGCAGTTGCGGCAGCGTCACCTGGCCCAGGATGTCGTGGCGGGTGAGTATGCCCACCGGGGCCTCGGCATCGTCTACCACCAGCACCGAGCCGACGCGCCGTTCATGCATTTGCGCCAGGGCCTGGGCCAACGGCGTGCTTGCCGTGCAGGCCAGTGCCTTGCGTCCAGGCAAGGTGGACAAGCGCGCTTCCAGCGACTGCTCAGCCAGCGTTTGTGACGCCCAGGTGGCCTGCACGGCACGCCGCGACAAGTCCAGAAAGTGCATCACCTTGCGGTTCAAGAAATCTGCCAGCGGCGGGCTGGCTGCGGCCAGCGCCTGCAGCGCGGCGACCGGACACGCGAGGCAAAAAGTGTCTTCGTTGGCGGTGTAGGTAGCCGTGACCGGGCGTGCGCCCATGGCCGCACCCACCGGGAACAGGTCGCCTGCGGTGTACTCAAACTGCCCCGCCATCTCGGCCAGCCCACGGCGGCCCGTGACACTGCCCTGGCGGATGTAAAGCAAGGCCGTGACGGGCCCGCTGGCGGGGTCCAGCACCACCTCGTCGGGCGCGTAGTAGGTCTGGGTGCAAGCGGCCAGGTACTGGTCCACCTGCGCCGCGCCCATCTGCGAGAAGGGCACCACACGCATGAATTCAGTGCGCAGGTTGGACAGCAGGCTGGCCGACGGCGTGGTGTTCTGGTGGGTGTGAGGTTCTGCCATGCAAGTCTCTTGGTGGGCATCGTGCATGGGCCGGGCGTTTGACCCGGCTCATGAACGATGCGGCCCGCAGGCCCTGGGCCGGGCTTCAAGAAAAAGGGGGCTGCGCCCTTGCGGACGCAGCCCCCCCTCATTCAACCCGCGGCAATGAAGCTCAGGCCTTGGATGTGTTCAGGTTGGGGTAGCGCACATGCTCCACCAGTTCCTGCGTTTCGGCCGAGGGGGCCTTGGTCAGCAGGCTCACGATGATGATCACCGCAAAACCCAATGGCACGCCAAACACGCCGGCAGAGATGGGCAGGATGCCAAACCACAGTTCCACCGGTGACGTGACGCCGAAGATGCCACGCATCCAGGCTTGGGTGGTCACCATGTAGTACAGCGTGATGCCCAGGCCCGACACCATGCCCAGCACAGCACCCCACTTGTTGGCGCGTTTCCAGAAAATACCCAGGGTGAGCGCCGGGAAGAAGGCCGCTGCAGCAAACGAAAACGCTGCCGACACCAGGAACAAGATGTCCGCCGGTTTCTGTGCCGCCACATACGCGGCGGCCAGCGCCACCACCAGCAGCAAGGCCTTGGAGATCATCACCCGGCGCGCGGTGGGCGCGTTGGGATCGATCATCTTGTAATACAGGTCGTGGCTCAGCGCGTTGGCGATGGTCAGCAGCAGGCCGTCAGCGGTGGACAGCGCAGCCGCCAGGCCACCTGCCGCCACCAGGCCCGAGACGACGTAAGGCAGGCCCCCGATTTCTGGCGTGGCCAGCACGATGATGTCGCCACCAATGCGCATTTCAGCCAGTTGGAAGATGCCGTCCTTGTTGATGTCGGCCACCGACAGCAGCGCAGGATCGACCTTGGTCCACGAACCGACCCACGCCGGCAGTTGGTCAAACGGTGTGCCCACCATCACGCTGAACACTTCGTACTTCACCAGCACTGCCAGGGCCGGCGCCGTGAAGTACAGCAAGAAGATGAAGAACAGCGACCAGGTCACCGAGGCGCGCGCGTCCTTC
>CAZUKT010000252.1:0-7027 GCA_964620975.1 uncultured Rubrivivax sp.
GGTGCCACTGGGCGTGAACTTGACGGCATTGCTGGCGTAGTTGAGCAAGGCCTGCTGCAGCCGGGTGGCGTCGCCCAGCAAGGGGTGGGGCATGGGCTGCACTTCGCAGAGCATTTGCAGCGGCTGCGCGCCGACGCGCTCGGACAACATGCCGGCCACGTCGGCCACCAGGGTGGCCACGTCCACTGGGGCTTCTTCCAGCACAAACTTGCCCGCCTCGATCTTTGACAAGTCGAGCACGGCGTTGATGATCTCCAGCAAGTGCCGGCCGGCGGCGTCGATCTTGGCCAGGCGCTCGGCCTGCTGCGGCGCCAGGCCCTGGCGCTTCATCAGGTGCGCCAGGCCGGTGATGGCATTCAGCGGCGTGCGGATCTCGTGCGACATGTTGGCCAGGAAGGCGCTCTTGGCCACATTGGCCGCCTCGGCCGCCACCTTGGCCTGCGAAAGCTGCACCGTGCGCTCGGCCACCAGCGCTTCAAGGTGGTGGCGGTGCTGCGCCAGTTCGGCCTCATTGGCGCGGCGTTCGGTCACGTCACGGAAGAAGCCGGCCACGTAATGGCGGCCGTCCAGCATCAAGGGCACCACGCTGATTTCGGCCAAGAACTCTGAGCCGTTCTTGCGCAAAACGGGCAAGTCTTGCGGCAGGATCAATTCGCCCCGCGCCTGCTTTTCAAAGGTGGCCCGCACGTGATGCAGACTCTGCGGCGAATGAAGGTCGTCCACTTTCATGGCCAGCAATTCGTGGCGCTCGTAGCCCAGCATGGCGCAGATGGTGGGGTTGGCGTCAGCAAAAACATGCGTGGCCACGTCGGCCAGGAGGATGCCGTCTCGGGCGCCTTCAAAAATGGCCCTGATGCGCGCTTCGCTCTGGTGCAGCAAGGCCTCTGATTGTTTGCGCCCGGTGATGTCGCGCACCACGGCGTACATCACGGGCCGGCCTTGCAGCAATATGGCCGACAGCGTCACCTCGGCATGAAACTCCAGCCCGTCAGCGCGCCGGTGCAGCCACTCAAAGCGGTTCAGCCCGTGGGCCTGCGCGCGCTCCAGCATGCGTTCGGCCAGTGACCGCGAATCCACGCCACCGGGCTGCAAGGCGGGCGACAGGTCCGCCGCGTGCCGGCCCAGCATTTCGGCGCGATGGCTGTGGCCAAACAACAAGAGCGCCGCCGGGTTGCATTCGACAATGCGCTGCTGCTCGATGATGAGCACCGCGTCGGGTGAAGACTCGAACAGCGTTCTGAAGCGCTGGTCACTCTGGCGCAGCGCGTCTTCGGTGCGCTGACGCTCGGTGATGTCCCTGAACGACCACAGGCGTGCAGGCTGTTCGCCCAGCACAAAGGGCTGCGTGAACCACTCAAAGGTGCGGCCGTCCTTGAAGCGCACGGCACCCAGGGCCTGCTCGGTGGATCGGTGGAGCTTGTCCACTTCGGCCTTGAAGGCCGTGGGGTCGGCCAGCTGGGGCTGAATGTGTTGCAGGCACTGTGCATCGTCACCATCCAAGACGGCATCGGGCACACGCCACAGCGCCTTGAAGCGCTGGTTGTATTCCAGCACACGGTCGTCTGCGGCAACCACCAGGATGCCGTCGGCCGTGGACTCGAGCGTGGCCTGCAGCAACGCCTGGCTGGCCAGCAGGTGGCGCTGCTGACGCGTGCTGCGGTACAGCAGCCAGGAGATAACAGCCACCATCAAGGCCACCAGCGGCAAGGCCACCCGGTTGCGCTGCCAGCTGAGCGTGATCTCGGCCTCGGCGGCGGCCAGCACACCCACTTCGTCCAGCCCCACATTCAGCACCAGCGGCAACGCCCGCAGCTTTTGCCACCCATAGATGCGCGGCCTTTGGTCCATGGCTGCCACCACGCGCAGCGCGCCGTGCTCGGGTGCGCCGGGCATCAAGAAGGGCCGGTCAGCCGGCAGGCTCTTGCCCAGCACCTGCTCCACGCTGCGGCTGCGGGCCGCATAGGCGCCGCTGGCAAAAACCAGAGAAATCACGTCGTCGTCATGCAGCGGCAACCTGGCCAGTGACTGCGACACAAACTGCGGCGACAGCGACACCAGCACCAAGCCCGCAAACCGGCCCTGCTGCAGCAAAGGGCGCGTCAGCAAGATCACCCAGCCCAGCCCGGATCGGCTCTGCACGGGCTCGTTGATGAACAGCCTGTCTTCGCCGCCGGCAGCATGGAACTTGAAGTAGTCGCGGTCGGCCACCTGCACACCTTGCGCACCCGCCACGGTGCTGAACACCAGCGTGCCTTGCGCGTCGCTCACGGCAAAGTGCAACACCGCGCCCTGGGGCAAGGCGTCAAAGGCCGAACGGATGGCCGCCGCAGTGGCCTGCGTGTTGCCCGTGGCGTATTGGTCGCGCACCTGGCGCAGCACCACATCGACGCCGCCAATCAGCGATTCCACCTGGCCCGCCTTGGCTTCGGCCAACTGCTCGGCATGGTGGCCCGCTTGCGCCAGGGTGTCGGCACGCAATTGCTCGTGCGCCGAACGCAGCCACACAAGGTGAAGCGCAATCACAACCACGGCCAGAACGGGCAACGCAAACGCCACCCAGCGGGTGCGCGCCGACGAAAGCAGCAGGGTGTGCGTGGGCTTCATGGCATGGCCGGCCCCCTATTGGCGCGGGCCCGTTGCAGAGCATCATGCCAAATGGCCCGCTTGGGTCAGGTGGCAGTGGCGTGCCTTTGCCGTGGATCAACGCCCTGGTGTCCCAGCCGCAAGGCGACGTCCCGGCAGTGGGCCAGTCGGCTGGCCACCACCGGGCCTAGACTGCCGCCATGCCCAACCCCCACCGCCTGCACAGCCCCGCCGCCGAGCGCAACCAGGCCGCCATCGCCACCGTGCTGCAGCGGGTGCTGCCTGCAGCGGGCCGCGCGCTGGAAATCGCCAGCGGCAGCGGCCAGCATGCCGCGCACTTTGCCGCAGCGCTGCCGGGCTGGCAGTGGCAGCCCAGTGACGGTGACGCGGCTTCGCTGCCGTCCATCCACGCCTGGTGCCAGGGCCTTGGCAACGTGGCAGCACCGCTGCACCTGGACGTGATGGCGCCGCTGTGGCCCGGTGCACCGGCTGCGGTTGACGCGGTGTTTTGCCAACCTGCTGCACATTGCACCCTGGCCCACCTGCGGCGCGCTGATGCGGGGCGCCACACGGCACCTGGCAGGCGCCGGCGTGCTGGTGCTTTACGGCCCCTACCTGGAGCACGGTGTGCCCACCGCGCCCAGCAACCTGGCCTTTGACGCCGACCTGCGCCAGCGCAACCCGGCCTGGGGCCTGCGCGGGTTGCATGAGGTGCTGGCCCAGGCCCAGGCCGCAGGCCTGCACCTGCAAGAGCGTGTGACCATGCCCGCCAACAACCTGCTGCTGGTGCTGGCCCGTGGTGGATGAGCATGCCGCGCTGCCGGCGCTGAACTACCTGCGGGGCTACCCGCCGCCGCTGCAGGCGCAGGCGGCCGCACTGCTGGCCGCCGGGCGTTTGCGCGCCACCGTGCTGCAGCGCCACCCCGAAGCCCACGCCGTGCGCACCGACCGCGCGCTGTACGACTACGTCAGCACGCTCAAGGCCCAGTACCTGCGCAGTGCCGAGCCGCTGGCCAAGGTGGCCTGGTGCAACAAGCTGCACATCGTGCACAACGCGCTGGGCACGCACACCAGCGTGTCACGTGTGCAGGGCAACAAGCTCAAGGCCAAGCGAGAAATCCGCATCGCGGCGCTCTTCAAGCAAGCGCCGGCCAACTTCTTGAAGATGATCGTGGTGCACGAGTTGGCGCACCTGAAGGAGCGTGAACACGGCCGCGCGTTTTATGCCCTGTGCACGCACATGGAAAGCGACTACCACCAGCTTGAATTTGACCTGCGGCTGTGGCTGACGGCGCTGGAACTGGAGCCGCTGCCCGATCCGCAGCCGCAGCCGCAGCCCTAGCGGCAGCCGCAAGCAGCGGCCTGATGCCGGCCGCTGCAGCGCTCGTTGCTCATCGCCTAGCGCGGCTTGGCAAACCCGCCTTCAACCCACGCCGCCGCCGTGCGGTTGTTGAGCTTGTAGCTGGCGGCCACGCGCACCTGCGCCACTTGCTCGCCGGTGGCGTCCAGCGCCGTGAGCAGCGCGTGGGCGTCGTCTTCGTCGGGCACGATGTCCAGCGTCACGTCCACGGGCCCGGCCGCCGTCTGCACCACCGCCGCCTGGTGCAGCGTGGCGTGCAGTTGCTGTTCATGCCGGCGCAGCACTTCACTGGCGGTCTTCACCAGCGTGTTAAAGGCCGCCGTGTCCAGCGGCTTGGGGTTCTTCTTGTCGCGGCCCATGGTCCACGGGCCCACCAGCGCGGGCTCGGCCTCGCCTTGTTTGACCATTTCCACGGCCCAGCCTTCGTCGTCGTTGTTCTTCACCACGCGGGCGGTCCAGCCGTTGTCGCGCCACAGGCGGGGTTGTTTGATGGCGTCGCTGTTGTCGGCGGTGTCGGTATCGGTGTTCATGCACAGCATCCTAAGCGGCGCTCACCCACCCGCGCGTTTGACGACAAAACCCTCATGCACCAACCAGGCCATGACACGCTCCACATGGTCGCCCTGCACTTCCAGCACACCGTCCTTGCAGGTGCCACCCGTGCCGCAGGCCGTGCGCAGGCGTTTGCCGATGGCGGCCAGTGCGTCGTCGGCCAGCGGCACGCCAGCCACCAGCGTCACCGTCTTGCCACCGCGCCCCTTGCTGCTGCGGCTGACCCGCACCACACCGTCGCCCGCCGGGCGCGCCGGCGCGGCGCGGCACAGGCAGCCTGCCAGCGGCTGGCGGCAGGCCGGGCACATGCGGCCCGCGTCGGTGGAATAAACAAGGCCGCCGCTGCTGGATTTGGACATGCCGGCATTTTCCACGGCCCACGCACCCCTTGGCTGCGGCGCCAAACCCGCCCGCTGGCACGGGCCGTGCATGCCACGCAGTTACGATGCGGCGGCACCCTTTGCCGGTGCGTCATCCACCAGGGCCACGGCTCGATCTCAACTTTCACACACCATGAGCCACATCCATTTCATAGGCGGCGAAAAAGGCGGCGTCGGCAAGTCGCTGGTTGCGCGCACGCTGGCGCAGCACTTCATTGACCGCGGCATGCCCTTCATCGGCTTCGACACCGACCGCTCCCACGGCGCGCTGCTGCGCTTTTACGGCGACTTTGCCGCGCCCATGCCGCTGGACGCCCACGACAGCCTCGACCGCGTCATTGAAGCCGCCGCCGCCGACCCCATGCGCCGTGTGCTGGTGGACATGGCCGCGCAAACCCAGGCCACGCTGACGCAGTGGCTCGACGACGCCGGCGTGCGCGACGTGGCCAACGAACTGGGCGTGCAACTGCGTTACTGGCACGTCATGGACAGCGGCCGCGATTCAGTGGACCTGCTGGCGCGCTGGCTTGACGGCCCCGGCGCCGCCTTGCCCATGGTGCTGGTGCTCAATGAACTGCGGGGTGACCGCTTTGAACTGCTGGAAGCATCGGGCCTGATGCAGCGTGTGCAGGCCCAGGGCACGCCGGTGTTGCATCTGCGCAAGCTGCCCGACACGCTGCTGCAAAAGGTAGACGCCACCGGCGCCAGCTTCTGGGCCGCACTGCAGCCCGGCGTGCTGGGCCTGCTTGACCGGCAGCGGCTCAAGGTGTGGCTGCACCGCGTGCAGCAGGACCTGCTGCCGTTGGGCTAAACCGTTTCGGCCCGGCCGGGCCGACAAGCAGTTCAGCGCACGGCGCCTGACGCCGGCCCGGCCGGCGCCGCCGGCACCGCAAACACCGCCGAGCTGCCGCCCAGGCAGCGCTGCTCCTGCCCTGGCGCGCAGCGCGCCGTGTCACGCGGTGGCGGCAGGTGCACGGGTGTGGGGCGGCGCGTCACGTAGCCCAGCACCAGGGCTGCCGTGGCCACGGCCAGTGCGGCAATCCACAAGCGGCGGCGCCAGTGGGGCGGCCGGTATTCGTCTTCAGACAGGCGGGGCTGGGTCACGGCGGGGCACGCTTTTTCGCTGACATTCGCGCTGGCGGCGCTGGCGGTTTGGCACAGGTTTCAAGGGCCGCGACTATCGCACGGCCGCACAGCGCCCGCGCCCGCCCGACCCCTGCGCCGCCACGTTCAAAACGAACGTGGCAAACCCAGCACATGTTCAGCCACGTAGGACAGGATCAGGTTGGTGGAAATCGGCGCCACCTGGTAGAGACGGGTCTCGCGAAACTTGCGTTCCACGTCGTAGTCGCAGGCAAATCCGTAGCCGCCATGCAGTTGCAGGCAGGCTTCGGCGGCTTGCCAGCTGGCCTTGGCCGCCAGGTACTTGGCCATGTTGGCCTGTGCACCGCAGGGTAGCTGCGCGTCAAAGCGGCGGCAGGCTTCAAAGCGCATCAGGTCGGCGGCTTCAATCTCGATGTGTGCTTCTGCAATGGGGAACTGCACACCCTGGTTCTGGCCAATGGGCCGGCCAAACACCACACGCTCGTTGGCGTAGCGGGTGATGCGGTCTACAAACCAGCGGCCGTCGCCAATGCATTCGGCGGCAATCAGCGTGCGTTCGGCGTTGAGCCCGTCCAGGATGTAGCGCAAGCCCTGGCCTTCAAGACCAATCAGGTTGTCAGCGGGTATCTCCAAGCCGTCAAAGAACAGCTCACAGGTTTCGTGGTTCACCATGTTGGCGATGGGCTGGGCACGCATGCCGCCGGCCAGGGCCTGGTGCAAGTCAACGATGAAGACCGACAAGCCTTCGGACTTCTTGCCCACCTCGGCGAGCGGCGTGGTGCGGGCCAGCAGGATCATCAGGTCGGAATGCAGCACGCGGCTGGTCCACACCTTCTGGCCGTTGACCACATAACGGTCGCCCCGCCGCACGGCGGTGGTGCGGATCTGCGTGGTGTCGGTGCCGGCGCCGGGCTCGGTGACGGCCATGCTCTGCAGGCGCAGGCCACCGCTTGCAATGCGCGGCAGGTACAGCGCCTTTTGCGCCGCCGAGCCGTGGCGCAGCAGGGTGCCCATGTTGTACATCTGGCCATGGCAGACGCCGGCATTG
>CAZUKT010000253.1:0-6999 GCA_964620975.1 uncultured Rubrivivax sp.
CAGCACCAGCACCTCGGGCCGCAGCACCACGGCGCGTGCGATCGCGATGCGCTGGCGCTGGCCGCCTGAAAATTCATGCGGGTAACGCTGCAGCACACCGGCCACGCCGCTGCGCTCTGACAGGCCCACTTCGTCCAGCATGTCCAGCACGAGCTGGGTGCGCTCGGCGGTGCTGAGTTCACTGCGGTGCAGCGCCAGGCCCTCGCTCACGATCTGGCCGATGGTCAAACGCGGTGAGAGTGAAGCAAACGGATCCTGAAACACCACCTGCATGCGCCGCCGCATGGCACGCAGGTGCGCCCGGTCGGCGTTGTCGATGCGCTCGCCGCCCATGTGCACGCTGCCGGCGCTGATGGGCTGCAGCGCCAGCAGCGCCATGCCCAGCGTGGTCTTGCCCGAGCCCGATTCGCCCACGATGCCCAGCGTTTCGCCACGCTTGAGCTGCAGTGTGGCTTTGCGAACCGCCACAAACTGCCGCTTGCCAAACCAGCCTTCATTGAAGGTGAAGCTCACGTCCACCTGCTCGCCCTGCACCAGCACGGGTGCGTCGGCGGCCACGGGCTGCACCACACGCTGCGGCCGGCTGGCCAGCAGCTTGCGTGTGTAGGCGTGCTGCGGGTTGGCAAACACTTCGGCCGTGGCCCCCATTTCAACCAGCCGGCCGCGTTCCATGACGCCCACGCGGTGCGTGAAGCGGCGCACGAGGTTCAGGTCGTGGGTGATGAAGAGCAGCGCCATGCCCATCTCGGCTTGCAATTCGTCCAGCAGCGCCAGGATCTGCGCCTGTATGGTCACGTCCAGCGCCGTGGTGGGCTCGTCGCAGATCAGCAGTTGCGGCTTGCAGGCCAGCGCCATGGCGATCATGGCGCGCTGGCGTTGGCCGCCACTCAACTGGTGCGGATAGACATCGATGCGCTTTTCAGGCTCGGGGATGCCGGTGCGCGCCAGCAGTTCAATGGCGCGTGCGCGCGCTTCGTTCGGGCGCAGCGCCTCGTGCAGCGCCAGCACTTCCACGATCTGGTTGCCCACCGTGAACAGCGGGTTCAGCGCCGTCATGGGCTCTTGAAAGATCATGGCGATGCGCGCACCGCGAACGCCGCGCATCTGGCGTTCGCTGAGCTGCATCAGGTCGCTGCCCGCAAAGCGGATGGCGCCGGTGGTGACGGCCGCGTCCACCAGCCGCAACACGCTCAGCGCGGTGATGGACTTGCCCGAGCCCGACTCGCCCACCAGCGCGAACTTCTCGCCGGCGGCAATGGCAAAGGACACGTCATTGACCACGGTGCTGGCACCAAAGCGCACATTCAGGCGCTCGACTTCAAGCAGGGGAGTGCTCATTCAGTGCCGCCCGGCAGTTCCGAAGGCACTGAGCGCCCCTTGGGGGCCGCGAGCGTAGTGAGCTTGGGGTCGTTTCATTCAGGACTTCCGCGTGTCGAAGGCATCGCGCAGCGCGTCGCCGATGAAGGTCAGCAGCAGCATGGTCAGCACCAGCACCATGAAGGCCGAAACGATGATCCACCAGGCGTCGAGGTTTTCCTTGCCGATCTTGAGCAATTCGCCCAGGCTCGGCACGCTGGCCGGCACGCCCAGGCCCAGAAAGTCCAGCGACGTCAGCGAAAGAATCGCCGCACCCATGCGGAAGGGCAAGAAGGTGATCACCGGCGTCAACGAATTGGGCAACACGTGGCGCCAGATGATCTGGCCATTGCCCAGGCCCAGCGCACGCGCGGCCTTGACGTATTCAAGCCCGCGGTTGCGCAGGAATTCGGCACGCACGTAGTCAGACAAGCCGATCCAGCCAAACAGGCTCAGCAACACCAGCAGCAGCAGCAGCGAAGGCTCGAAGATCGACGCAAAGATGATCAGCAGGTACAGCTCGGGCAGTGCGCCCCAGATCTCTATGGCCCGCTGCAGCAGCAAGTCCACCTTGCCGCCAAAGTAGCCCTGCACCGCGCCCATGAGCACGCCGATGGCCGTGCCCACCACCATCAGCGCCAGCGCAAACCACACGCTGACCCGAAAGCCGTAGACCAGGCGCGCCAGCAGGTCGCGGCCCTTGGAATCGGTGCCCAGCCAGTTGCGGCGGTTGGGCGCGGCGGGCGCCATCTCGGGGTCGAAGTAGTCCAGTGAGTCGGCCGAGTGCGGGTTGAGCGTGTAAACCGCCCAGTTGCCAGGCTTGGCCAGCAAGGCCGTGGTGAAGGGATCCTTCCAGTCGGTGGCGGTGCCGAAGTCACCGCCCAGGGTCTTTTCGCTCGGGTTGCTGAACATGGGCGCAAACCACTGGCCGCCGATGCGCGCCACGATGGGCCTGTCGTTGCTGACCAGCTCAGCCGCCGTGCACAGCAACAGCACCAAACCAAACAGCCACAACGACACATAACCGAGCCGGTTGCGCTTGAAGCGTGCCCAGGCGCGCTGGCCCGGGGACTGCGGGGCTGGTGCGGCCACGGGCGCGGCGGCGGCATCTGCCGATAGGGTGTCAAGCACGGCACTCATTTGATTTGCACCTTCATTTGCCCACGCTGCTGAACTGCACACGCGGGTCCACCACGGTGTAGAGCATGTCCGAAACAAGCTTGACCACCAGGCCCAGCAGCGTAAAGAGGTACAGCGAGCCCAGCACCACCGGGTAGTCGCGCCGCACCACGCTTTCGTAGCTGAGCAGGCCCAGGCCGTCGAGCGAGAACAGGGTCTCGATCAGCACCGAGCCCGTGAAGAACGCGCCAATGAAGGCGGCGGGGAAACCCGTCACGAGAGGAATCAACGCGTTGCGGAAGATGTGCTTGTAGAGCACACGCTCCTGGCTCAGGCCCTTGGCACGCGCCACCAGCACGTACTGCTTGCGGATCTCTTCGACAAAGGTGTTCTTGGTGAGCAGCGTGACCACCGCAAAACTGTGGATCACCAGGCAGGTCAGCGGCAGCGCCAGGTGCCACAGGTAGTCGGTCACCTTGCCCCAGGCCGACAACTCGTCAAAGTTGTCCGACGTGAGCCCGCGCAGCGGAAACCAGTCGTAGAAGGTGCCGCCGGCAAACAGCACGATCAGCAGCACGCCCAGCACAAACCCCGGTATCGCATAACCCAGCAGCACGCCAAAGGTGGTGACCACGTCAAAGCGGGTGCCCTCGCGCACGGCCTTGGCCACGCCCAGCGGGATGGATATCAGGTAGCTGATGAAAAACGTCCACAGCCCCAGCGACATGGACACCGGCAATTTTTCCTTGATGAGCTCCCACACGCTTTTGTTTTGCATGAAGCTCTTGCCCAGGTCAAAGCGCACAAAGCTGCTGAGCATGCTGAAGTAGCGCTCGTGCGCAGGCTTGTCAAAGCCGTAGAGCTTCATCAACTCTTCACGCTGTTTCTTGTCGATGTCGCGGCCGGCCTTGTAGCCGCTGCCTTCGGCCCCGGCGCCGCCCGTGGCGCGGGCCTCGGCCATGATCTGCTCCACCGGCCCACCGGGCACAAACTGCATCACCATGAAGGTGATGGTGAGTGCGCCCAGCAAGGTGGGCAGCATGAGGCCAATGCGTTTGAGGATGTAGACAAGCATCGTTCAGGCCTTTTTCTCGGGTGACTTGATCCACCAGGTCCACAGCGGCCAGGGCCCGTGTTCGATGAAACCGCTGATCAGCGTGTCGGCGCGGAAGTAGTGCGCCATGGTCTTGGGCTTGCCGAATTTGTCCCAGTGCGAGACGTTTTCAACCCCGCCGTACAGGTCGGGGATCTGCCAGAAGTTCCACATCACCACGCGGTCAAAGGCACGCGCCGCGTCACGCAGCTCTTGCATGGTGGCGGCGCGGTTCATGGCCTCGATCAGCGCGTCCGCAGCGCGGCTCTTCACGCCACGGTAGTTGCTGTTGCCGGGGTCGTCGGCCGACTTGCTGCCGAAGATCGCCACCATCTCTGAACCCTGCGGCAGCGTGAAGCTGCCGTCCACGATGGCCACCATGTCAAAGTCGTATTGCTGCAGGCGGCGCCGGTACAGCGCAAAGTCCACCAGCCGCGCCTTCATGGTGATGCCCAGCTTTTCAAGATTGCGTTGCCAGTCGTTGATGGGGCTGGCCAGCGGCTGCATGTATTCAAACTCAAACGGCTCGCCCTTGGCGTTGCGCAACACGCCTTGCGTGTCGAGCTTCCAGCCGGCTTGTTCGAGCAGTTCACGCGCCTTGATCAGGTTGCGGCGCAGCGCGCCCGGGTCACTGTCGGTGCGCGGCGCCACAAAGGCCGGGCCAAACACACGCGGCGGCAACTCGGCCCTGAAGGGCTCCAGCAGCGCCAGTTCCCCCGGCCCGGGCAGGCCTTGCGCGGCAAAGTCGGAATTGTTGAAAGCACTGTTGGCACGCGTAAAGACACGGGTTTTGTTCTGCGTCTCGAAGTCGTAGGTGTAGCCCAGGGCCTCACGCACACGCACGTCCTGGAACAGCGGCTTGCGCATGTTGAGGTTGTAGGACTGCAGGTAATAGCCGTTGCGCGTGCGCAGATCGGCCTTGAGGATGCGGCCATCGTCCCACTTGACGCCCTTGTGCTGGCGCACCCAGGCGCGTGAGCGGTATTCCTTCATCAGGTCAAATTCGGCGGCCTTGAAGGCCTCGCGCGCCACCGCGTCGTCCCCATACATGCGGTAGACCACACGCTCGAAATTGAAGTGCCCACGCCGCACCGGCAGACCCTTGCCCCAGTAGGCCGGGTTGAGCTTGAATTCAATGCGCCGCGGCATGTCGACCTTGTCGATCAGGTACGGCCCGCTGACGATGGGGTACTCGGTGACGATGTTGTCCAGCGTCTTGCCTTCACCCCACTTGCGTGAAAAGACGGGCATGGTGCCGGCCACGAAGACCTGCTCGCGGTTCTTCTCGCGAAACTCGAAACGCACCGTGCGCGTGTCTTCCACCACCACCCGCTCGATACCGCTCATCTGCGTCTGGTAGGACGGCGAGGCGCCCTTGCTGGACAGCATGGCAAAGCTGTGGCGCACGTCTTCGGCGGTCACCGGGTCGCCGTTGTTGAAACGCGCCAGGGGATGAATACGAAAGCTGACGGCACTGAAGTCGTGCGCCACGTTCAGGCTTTCGGCCAACAGGCCGTACATGGCCATAGGCTCGTCTTGCACCAGGTGGGCCAGGCTTTCCACCATCCAGATCAACACCCCGGCCGGCGCGTTGCCGCGTGTCGTCCAGGGGTTGTATTTGTCAAAGCTGGAGCGCCGGTCCGGGTTCTTGAGCTTGATGGTGCCGCCCTTGGGCGCGTCCGGGTTGACGTAATCGAAGTGCTTGAAATCGGGGCCGTACTTGGGCGGGCCGTAGGCGGCAAAGGCATGCACCCAGCGGCCGGTAAACGCGGTGCCGTCGGCGCTGGGAGCCACAGCCGGTGCGACTGCCGGTGCGCCGCTGCCGGCAGCCGGTGCCGCGTGCAGGCTGCCTGCCATGGGTGTGCCCAGCAGCATCATTGCCAGGCGGCGGCGCGCCTGGTTTATGGGGTCAAGTTCACTCATGCGGCCTTCTTCGCGGCGGGTTTGAGCAGCCCTGCGCAGGCTGCACGTTGGCCTTCGGCGGTGTCCACCTTGGCGCACACGCCGGCCAGTTGGTTTTGCAGGCGCAGCATCGCAGCGGCTTGTTTGCCGTCACCGCCCCAGCCGACAAGCTTGGTGCTCACACGCTGCAGGCTGCGCACGCTGCGGCCTTCAAAGGCGCCTTCGTCGCGTGCGGCCTCGGCCAGCAATTGCGCAGCAAGCTTTTCAATGCGCGCCACGTCCTTGGGCGCCAGGTCCACCAGCGCCGCCAGGTAGCTGTAGCCCCATTGCAGCCGCGTGGCCGGGCCCTCGCTCTTCTCAAAAGCCTGGCTGTGCCAACGCAAGGCCTCGGCGTTGTGGCCCAGCTTGCGTGCGTTGCTGCCCAATTGGCTCATCAGGTAATAGGGTGAATTGCTCTTGGCCAGGTTGGCCTTGAGCAAGGCATCGCTTTCGGGCCACAGCCCGGCCAGGCCCAGCGCGTAGCCGGCGGCGGTGATGACGGCCTGGCGTTCGTAGCCGTCGGTGATCTCGCGGTCGGCACGCTGAACGTGCTCCCGCACGTCCTTCAGCAGCGGCGCGGGCAGCTTGGGCCGCACGGTGTCCTTGGGCACGTCCAGCCGCGCCAGCTGGATGCGGGCTATGAGCGCGTCGAGCCGGTTGCCGCGTGACAGCGTGGTATCGGCCTCAAGCCGCTTGAGCGCGCCTTCAAGCGCAGCCACCAGCGCCGGCCGGCCCGGGCTGCCGTCGGCTTCAAGCGCCTTGACGATGTCCGCTGCACCGTTGGTCAGGCCGTCCATCTGCGCACGCGACAGCAGCGGGTCGGCCAGCACACGGCGCACACGTTCACGCAGCGCAGCGTCAGGCTTGACGCCTTGGCCGTCGTCGCTGGCCGACAAGGCCTTGAGCCACAGCCGCGTGGTGGTTTCGCCGTCGCCTGGCTGGGCCGCAGCGCTGGCGGCCGCCAACTGCGCCAGCGTGCCGGGCACGTCGGCCTTGGGCAGCATTTGCTGGTCGTCGGTGTCCCAGCTGTAAAAGGCCAGCAGCCGCCATTCGTTGGCGCTGATCGGCTTGCCCGCCAGGGCGTCGGCCAACACGGCCTTTGCGGGCCGGCCGCCCGAGAGACCCTGCTGCAACACGCCCATCACTTGTTCCACGTCGGCTTCGCCGGGCAGGCGGGTGAGCTCGGTGCCTTCGGCGCTGAACAACACCAGCGTCGGGTAGCCGCTGACCTTGAATCGCCGGCCGAGCTTTTGCGCGCCGGGCCGGTCGCCGTCTACATGCACGGCCACAAAACTGCGCGACAGCGCCGCAAAGTCCTGCCGGTTGAAGAGTGTGGCCTTGAGCTGGTTGCAAGGCGGGCACCAGGAGGCGCCCCAGTACAACAACACGGGTTTCTTCTCGGCGCGGGCCTGCGCGAAGGCGCGTTCGATGTCGGCGTCAGCGGCAGCCGGCAGCCAAGCCACGTTGGCGGACGGCAGGCCGGGGGCGGC
>CAZUKT010000254.1:0-6985 GCA_964620975.1 uncultured Rubrivivax sp.
CCGGTTACCCGCGGGTCAAGATCTATCTGGAGTCGCAGCGTGAATGGCTGCAAGACGACCGCGGCCTGCCTTTCTGGACCTACAGCGCGCAGCCACTGCTGCGCCAGGCTGCCTGGCTGGACGGCTGGAACGCACCCATGCTGCGGGCCTTTGGTGTGGTGCGGCTGAACATCGTGGACGTGCGCCCGGCTGCGGCGTACGCCCAGGGCCACGTGCCCTTTGCGCTGAACCTGCCCGCCGACACCCTGCGCCAGCACCTGGGCCGGCCGCAGGCCCTGGCCGCATTGCTGGGCCCGGCCGGCGTGGACCCGGCGCACGAGGTGGTGCTGGTGAGTGAAGGCGCGATCACGCCCGGTGCGGCGCTGGCCTTTCTGGCCTTTGAGCAACTGGGCCAGACCAAGCTGTCGGTGCTGATGGATTCGGTGGACGAATGGGGCTTGCGTGGTCACCCGATCACCAAAGCGGCCACGGCGGTGGGCACACCCGGCGCACCCGGTGAACCCAGCGTGCCGGCGGCCACCTACCCGGCCAAGCTGCGGGCCGACGTGCTGCTCAGCACGCCGCCAACCACAGCAGGCGCCTACCCAAGGGTGTTTGTGGCTTCGGGCAAGGCGGCGGCCACGCGCCAGCCCGCCGGCACCGTGGTTCGCCTGCCCTACGCCGACATGCTCAACGCCGACGGCACGCCCAAAGCGGCCAAGGACCTGTGGGCGCTGATCACGGCGGCCGGTGTGCCGCGTTATGCCGAACTGGTCTTCTTTGCCGACGACCCGGCCGAAGCCGCCGTCAACTACGTCGTCTTCAAGCTCATGGGCTGGCCCGACATCAAAGTCTGGCTGAACTGAGCCCGCTGCACTGACGTGGCAAGTGTTGCTGCACCCCGGGTGCGCCCGGATTCGCGCCCGGTGGCGTGTCAGGGCAACAGGTCGGCCACCTGGTCCCACACCTCGGCCGGCACGCGGCCTTCATGGCGGGCAGCCTGGTGGCCCTGGGTGTCAAAGATCAGCGTCACGGGCAAACGTGTGTGCCCGCTGCGCCAAGCGGGTGGCATCTGCACATGGCCCTGCCAGAAGCTCCACACCGGACCCTCGGCGCTTGCCACCTGGCGGCGGGCACGGTCGTAGGACTCGGTGTCGGCGCTCTGCGGGTCCAGGCTCAGCAGCACCAGGTCAAAGGGCTTGTCTTTCCAGCCCAGCGCGTTGGCGCGCAGCTCGCGCATCTTGCTCAGGCACACGGCGCAGTCGGTGCGCCACAGCATGACCATCACCACACGGCCGCTGCGGCGCGCAAGATCAAAGTCCACGCCCTCCAGCGTCTTGCCCCGAAAGGCCGGCACCGGCTCTTGCGCCAGGGCCGCAGAAGGGGCCAGCCACAGCCCGCAAGACAACCCGCAAGTCAGCCAGCGAGAAAGCCATGAAACCAGGGCAGCGCGGCGCAGGGGGTTGGTCATGGGGCTGCGTCGCAGCCGGCGCCCAAAACTTACACGGTGCGCACCAAAGATTCTGTGGGCTGCGTGGCCGCTGAGGGCGGCGGGCCCACGCGCAACTTAGCGCACACGGCGCAGCGCCGTCCGTCGAGCCCGCGACTTCAGCCCCTTCATCCACACCAGCCCGGCCAACAGCAGGGCCCAGGTTTGCGGCTCGGGCACGGCGTTGACGTAGTGCGTGCCCGACGCGGCGCTGATGCCAAACGTGGCCACCGGCACGTGTTGTGCATCAAACAAGTCAAAGCCCACCAGCCGGGCCGTGCCCAGGAAGCTGCTGTCGGCGCTGCCATTGGCCCAGGCCAGCAGGCCCACTTCCATGTCCCAGGGCTGGCCCCAGGTGATGGCGTGCTCGCGGCTGACGAAGGTGCTGCCCCCGCTCAGGCTGCCCATGCCGGTGACCCAGCCTGCGGGCGGTGGGTTGCCTGAAATTGTGCCCGTGCTGCCCCGTGTGACCGTGGCGTTGAGCACTTGCTGGGCCGGGCCGGCGCCGTGTTTCAGATCCAGCACGACGTAGGTCGAACCCACGAAGTACGCCACCGGCGCGCCGAGCGCGCTCAAGCTGCCATCGACCTCAAAGCGGTAGCGCACGCTGCCTGCCGTGCCAGCGCCGACCGCTGCGCTGGTGGCGGTCAGCGTGTCCGCAAAACTGGCGGCACCGGCCATCTGGCGTAGCGCCAGCGGGCCTTCGTCCGGCACCACCGACATGTGGCCGTGTGCCGCCGCCCCGAGCGCGCCGTAGCTGCTGCGGGCATCGGCCGTGCCGATGAACTGCGATCCGTTTCCCGGCGACGCGATGGGCACCGGCCCGAGGCTGCTGCTTCGAACAAGCGGCGCGGCCGCCGCCGTCTGCGTGGTGTAGCCACCCACATAGCCGCAGGTGCCGATACCGCCCAGCGGTGTACCGCCGCCGGTGAACGAGTAGAACGACAGTTCGGGGACGGGGCCGAAGGTCGTGCAGCCGAGAGCGATGGAGCCGTTGCCTCTGCCGGCCACGCCACCCACCACGGTCTGGAGCCCGGGCGCCGCGTCAACTGCGGTGACGGCACAGGCCGCCGCCAAAGCCGCAAGGCAAAGTTTGGCGGCCTTCATGACAGGCTCCCGCCTCGTTGGGCCCTCTGCAGGCCCAGCAGCAGCAGGCCACCCATCAAAAACATGGCCGCCGTGGCCGGCTCGGGCACGGGGCTGACTTCGATGCGCAGCTTGAAGGGGTCGTCGGTGTTGAGCCCGTGCCAGCTGAGACCGGTGTCGGTGGAAAAGGCATAGTTGCCGAACGCACCCGGGCCGCCAAAGGCGTTGCCCTGGGCGTAGGACCAGCCGAAACTGTCGCCGGCTGTGCTGGCGCCCAGGACGAGCCAGTAGGTGGTCAGTGGTGCAAGCGGGGTGGGTAGCGCCGGGCTCAAGGTTTCGGCCTGGGTCGGGCCACCAGACAGGGCCGGCAGCGGCAGGCTCGCAAGCCAGGCCCCGGGCACACCGCCGGCGTCGGCGCGCAGTTCGGCGCTGGCCGAGCCGCTTTGGCTGCCCTCGCCAAGCAGCAGCGTGACGCTGTCAAGCCAGACTGCGTCACCGGCCGTGACGAAGGACTGTGTCGCCCAGAAGTCGGGCTTGACCATCGTGGTGGCGCGTGTGGGCTCGGTGAGGTTGTCGACAAGCAGCGCCGCGTTGGCGCTTGGCAAGAGGCCTGTGGTGAGCAGGCCGCACAAGCCGATGGCGACAGTGGCGCGGTGCATGGGTGTGGTGGCGTGTTTCATGGGGGGATTCCTCTGCGGTGGTGGTGCGTGTTCTCGCGGTTGTTCAGTCGGCGGCGCGGTGTGGTATGCGGCCTTGTCCCGCCCCGGCAAACCGGGCAGCCCCGTTGTGCCGCCGCCTGGCCTTGTGCAGGCCCAGCAGCAGCAGGCCACCCCACAGCGACAGCGCTGCGGTGGCAGGCTCAGGCACGGCGGCGGCAAAGAGCAGGTTGTCCAGGCTCACGGCATCGGCGTCGCCTATCGCCACGGTGAAACGTGTGATGTCACCCGCCGACGAGCTGAAGCCGACAAACAACCACTCACCCGGATGGGGATGCGCCATGTCGATGCTGCCAAGCACTGCATTGCCGGCGCCATGCACCGTGACGGTGTTGCCCGCGAACTGCGAGTCCAGGTACCAAAAGCCGACGCCACCCTGCGCGGCCGCAAAGTCCACAGCGACACCACCGCCACCACCCGTGAGTGGCGGGGTGCCCAGCGAAAGCACGTTGGCGCCGCTGTAGGCACTGCCATACGCCGCCGCCACCGGGGTGCCGGCGTTGAAGCCAGAAAAGCTCAAACCCGCGAACTGGTTGGACGGCACGGTGCCATCGGGCAGGGCGTCGAAGTCAATCAAGCTGGGGCTGGCCACCGAAGCCAGCCAGGACGCTTCGCTGGTGTGCGTCGTCAATGCGGCGTGCGCTGCCAGCGGGCACAAGGCAGCAGCGGTTGCCACGGCGGCCACGGCAGCCTTGAACGTGCTGATGTGCAGCGAAAACGCTGCCAGGCACGAGGACCGTGAACGCGGTCTGTGGCGTGGCCTGAACTGGGCGGTTGTCTGGTCTTGCATGGCGCTGGCTCCCGGTTGGGGCAGCCAGTTCATGTCCGCTGCCGCCAAGCTACTTGCCTGGAGACCCGGTGCCGATACCTCTGCCTTGACAACTGAAACGCAAAGCCCGCCAGGAACATGCCACCCGCAACAGAAAAAGTGGGTGCCACTGAGGCTTTTAGGGGGGGCAGCGATCTGCCCATGCCACGGCTGGCGGGTTGTGCAGGCCGGTGGATCTGCGCAACTTGTGTGAAATAGTTATTTCAAAGAAGGTTGTATATATTTCACTTGATGTGGGCCATCTTGATCCTGACACTGCCAACCCAAGCCAACGCCGCCCGGGTGCGGGTTTGGCGTGCGCTCAAGGCCCTGGGCTGTGCTGCCTTGCGCGACGGCGCCTACCTGCTGCCCTCTGCCCACGCCGCGTTGTTCGCGCCCCTGGCCGACGAAGTGCGCGGCCACGGCGGCACGGCCATGGTCTTGTCGCTGTCGCCGCAAGACCCCGCCCAGCGCGACGCGCTGCTGGCGTTGTTTGACCGCAGCGAGGCCTATGCGGGGTGGCGCAACACCGCCACGGCGCTGCAGTCAGCGTTGCCTGTGCTGGGTGAGACCGAGGCCCGCCGGCGTTGGCGGGCCGTGGCCGATGCGTTGCAGGCGCTGCAGCGCATCGACTACTACCCCGGTGCGGCGGCTGGCCAGGCGCAGTCTGAGCTGGACACGCTGCGCCTGGCACTCGACGCCTGCTTCTCCACAGGCGAGCCGCAGCCCCTGGCCGAGCACGGCATCGTGCGGCTCGATGCACGCAAATTCCAGGGCAAACGCTGGGCGACCCGTTCGCGGCCCTGGGTTGGCCGGCTGGCCTGTGCCTGGCTCATAGGCCGCTTCATCGACCCGCAGGCGTGTTTTGTCTGGCTCGCCGACCCGGCGGGTGCAACGCCGGCCCCACGAGGGGCTCTTGGGTTTGACTACGACGGTGCCCGCTTCACGCACGTGGGGGCGCGGGTGACGTTTGAGGTCTTGCTGGCCAGCTTCGGGCTGGACCACGACGCCCGGCTGCAGCGCATTGCGGGCGCGGTGCACTACCTTGACGCGGGCGGTATCCCCGTGGCCGAGGCGGCCGGGCTGGCGTGCGTGCTGGGCGGTCTGCGCGAGCTGCATGCCGACGACGACGCCCTGGTGGTTTCGGCCGCCGCCGTGTTTGACGCGCTGGTGGCTTCCCCCGGTGCGGTTGCGGGCGCCATGACATGACCCAAACCACGCCACCTGCAGCCGGGGGCGCCGCCGCACCTGCTACACCCGGCGCTACACCCGGCGCTACACCCGGCGCCCCAGCCGACGCAGCCGCCCCTGCGGCCGTGGGCTTTGGCCATGCCTTGCGCTTCTGGCTCAAGCTGGGTTTCATCAGCTTCGGTGGGCCTGCGGGCCAGATTGCCATCATGCACACCGAGTTGGTGGAGCGCCGCCGCTGGATCAGCGAGAAGCGTTTCCTGCATGCGCTGAACTACTGCATGCTGCTGCCGGGGCCCGAGGCGCAGCAGCTGGCCACCTACATCGGCTGGTTGATGCACCGCAGTTGGGGCGGCATCGTGGCCGGCGCGCTGTTTGTGTTGCCGTCGCTTTTTATCCTCATCGCGCTGTCGTGGGTCTACCTGCGTTTTGGTGATGTGCCGGCGGTGGCCGGCATCTTCTTCGGGCTCAAGCCCGCCGTCACGGCGCTGGTGCTGCATGCCGCACACCGCATCGGCACACGGGTGCTGAAGAACCGCTGGATGTGGGGCATCAGTGCCGCGTCGTTTTTGGCCATCTTCGCCTTCAACCTGCCGTTTCCGGCCATCGTGCTGGCAGCCGGCCTGGCCGGCCACCTGGGTGCCCGGCGCTGGCCCGAAGTGTTTGTGCTGGGTGGCGCACACGGCAGCGTTAAACAAGGCTATGGCCCGGCGCTGATCGACGACGACACCCCCACCCCCGCGCACGCCCGCTTCTCGCGCAGCCGCCTTGCCAAGGTGCTTGGCATTGGCATCGGCCTGTGGGCGCTGGCCACGGTGGCGCTGGTGTCGGCCTACGGTGTGCAGGGCACGTTCACACAAATGGGCTGGTTCTTCACCAAGGCGGCCTTGCTGACCTTTGGTGGTGCCTACGCGGTGCTGCCCTATGTGTACCAGGGCGCGGTGGAAACCCACCAATGGCTGAGCGGGCCGCAAATGATCGACGGCCTGGCGCTGGGTGAAACGACGCCCGGCCCGTTGATCATGGTGGTGGCCTTTGTCGGTTTTGTGGGCGGCTGGCTCCAACAGGTGCTTGGCCCGGACGCGCTGTTCCTGGGCGGGGCCGCCGCTGCCACGGTGGTCACCTTCTTCACCTTCCTGCCGTCGTTTGTTTTCATCCTGGCCGGCGGGCCGCTGGTAGAGGCCACCCACGGCAAGCTGGGTTTCACGGCGCCGCTGTCGGCGATCACGGCCGCCGTGGTGGGCGTGATCCTCAACCTGGCCCTGTTCTTTGCTTACCACGTGCTGTGGCCCCAGGGTTTGCATGGCCGGTTTGACGTGCTCAGTGGGGCCATTGCCGCTGCCGCTGCCGTGGCCCTGTTTCGCTACAAGCTCGGGGTCATGCCATTGCTGGGCGCGTGTGCGGTGTTGGGCCTGGCATCGAGCTGGTTGCTGCCCCTGTTTCGCTGAAGGACGCCCATGGCTGCGCGCACCCAACCCCTGTTTTTCTACGCCGCACCGGCCTAGGTGCTCGGCGGGCTGAAGCGCGATGCGCTGATGGCCACCCATTCGGTGCGGGTGCACAGGCGGGCAGCATGGTCCCGCAACGCCCAAGAATCGACCGCATCGCCTGCCCCTGGCTGATCCAGCGTTTCATCGACCGTGATGCCGAATTCATCGACGTGCCGGAGCCCGAGGTCTTGACCATTGCGCGCCAGACCGGCGCCACGCCTTACGACAT
>CAZUKT010000255.1:0-990 GCA_964620975.1 uncultured Rubrivivax sp.
CTCCAGTGGTAGAAGTCCACCTCCTGCCCTTCCTTGGCCGCGCCGGGGCCAAAGTAGTCGCCACCGGCCAGGGCCTGGAACTTCACGTCCAGCAGCCGCGCCGTGTTGTCGGCCCGCTCTAGAAACGTGCCCACGCGCAAAAAGTGCAGGGCCTCGTCTTGCAGCATGGTGCCCACCGTGACACCCCGGCTCAGGTGGCTGCGGAACTTGACCCATTCAAAGTACGACGCAGGGTCGCGCGCAAAGGCGTCGCCCTTGATCATGCGGTTGAATTCGAGCCAGGTCTGGTTCTGTGTTTCCCACACCTCGGTGGTCAGCGCACCGCGCACGGCACGTGCGTTTTCGCGGGCGGCATGCAGGCAGGCCACGATGCTGGACGCGTTGGTCTCGTCGCGCACCATGAAGTCTATGACGCTGCGCGCATCGACCTGCTGGTACTTCTTGAAAAACGGCACCGTCAGCTCACTGATGGACAAGAGCCCGCGCCAGCCTTGTTCGGCCATGTCCGCGCTTTGTGGCAACAGGGCCGTCTGGTAGTTGACGTCGAGCATGCGGGCCGTGTTCTCGGCGCGCTCCATGTAGCGGGCCATCCAGAAGAGGTGGTCGGCGGTTCTAGATAGCATGGTCATCGTCCCCTTCTTCAGTCTTCAAGTACCCAGGTGTCCTTGGTGCCGCCGCCCTGCGACGAGTTGACGACCAGTGAACCTTCCTTCAGCGCCACGCGGGTCAGGCCGCCGGGCACCATCTGCACGTCCTTGCCCGACAGCACAAAGGGCCGCAGGTCAATGTGGCGCGGCGCCACGCCGCTTTCCACAAACGTGGGGCAACTGCTCAGCGCCAGCGTGGGCTGGGCGATGTAGTTGTTGGGGTTGGCCAGCAGCACACGGCGGAAATCCTCGATCTCTTCCTTGGTGGCCGCCGGGCCCACCAGCATGCCGTAGCCGCCGGCGCCGTGCACCTCTTTGATGACGAGCTCGCCCATGTGGGCCA
>CAZUKT010000255.1:1000-6964 GCA_964620975.1 uncultured Rubrivivax sp.
CAGCACGTACTTCATGTCGTCGGCATCGCGGCAAAGGTAGGTGGGCACGTTGTTGAGGATGGGCTTTTCACCCAGGTAGAACTCGATCATCTTGGGCACGTAGGGATAGATGCTCTTGTCGTCGGCAATGCCGGTGCCGATGGCGTTGCTCAGGCTGATGTTGCCGGCGCGGTAGACGTCCATCAGCCCGGCGCAGCCCAGCGTGCTGTCGGCGCGGAAGGCCTTGGGATCCATGAAGTCGTCGTCCACGCGGCGGTAGATCACGTCCACGCGGCGTGGGCCCTGGGTGGTGCGCATGTAGACAAAGCCGTCGCGCACAAAGAGGTCCTGCCCCTCCACCAGTTCCACCCCCATCTGCTGCGCCAAAAAGGCGTGTTCGAAGTAGGCACTGTTGTACATGCCGGGGGTCAGCACCACCACCGTGGGCTCGTTGATGCCGGCGGGCGCCACGGCACGCAGGGTCTCCAGCAGCAAGTCGGGGTAGTGCGCCACGGGCGCCACGCGGTGCATGCTGAACAGGTCAGGGAACAGCCGCATCATCATCTTGCGGTCTTCCAGCATGTAGCTCACGCCGCTGGGCACGCGCAGGTTGTCTTCCAGCACGTAGTAGTGGCCGCTGCCGTCGGCATGGCCAGCGCGCACGATGTCGATGCCCGAGATATGGGAATAGACGTGGCCCGGCAGGTCAATGCCCATCATCTCGGGCCGGAACTGCGCGTTGTTCAGCACCTGCTCGGCGGGCACGATGCCGGCCTTGAGGATTTCCTGCCCGTGGTACACGTCGTGGATGAAGCGGTTGAGCGCCGTCACACGCTGGCGCAAGCCGGCTTCCATGGCCGTCCACTCCTGCTTGGGAATGACCCGCGGGATCAGGTCAAACGGGATCAGGCGTTCGGTGCCCGAGCCGTCTTCGTCCTTGGCACCGTACACCGCAAAGGTGATGCCCACGCGGCGAAAGATCATCTCGGCTTCGCTGCGGCGCGAACGCATGGTCTCGCTCGACTGGCGCTGGAGCCACTCGTCATAGACCCGGTACTGCTCGCGCACTTCCTGGGTCACGCTGTGCATTTCGTCGAAAGGCGTCTTCATGGTCTTGTCATCTCCTGGCCTCGTGGCCACGTCAGCATCTCTCTAGCAACTCATGGGCCCGCTTCGCAACAGGGCATGCAGGACACGCACGCCCACGCCCACCGTCAGCGTGTGCTGGCCGCCGCCGCCCCGAATGACGCCGCGCAGCGGTGTCACGTCGCCGTAGTCGCGCCCCACGGCCACGCGCACGTGCCCGGCGCCGGGCACCAGGTCGTTGGTGGGGTCCAGGTCGAGCCAGGCGGCGCCCCGGGCGTCCAGCGGCACGCCGGGCGTGTCGGGGCACCACACCTGCACCCAGGCATGTGAGGCGTCGGCACCCTGCATGGCGGCGCCGTCTTCGGGCGCGTGCGTGAGCAAGTAGCCACTGACGTAGCGCACCGGCAGGCCCAGCATGCGCATGGCGCCGGCCATCAGGTGGGCAAAGTCCTGGCACACACCACGCCGCTGCTCAAAGGCACGCGCCAGCGGGGTGTCGACTTCGGTGCTGCGGCTTTCGTATTTGAAGTCGCGGTGGATGCGTTGCATCAGATCGATGGCCGCCACCGCCAGCGGCCGCCCGGGGCGAAAGCTGGGCGCCGCATAAGCCCGCAGCTCGCGCAAGCGCGGCACATAGGGCGAAGGCAATGCAAATTCCACCACCGGGTCAAAGGGCCCCAGGGCCACGTAACGCAGGCGCGCGGCCAGCACGTCCCAGGGTGGCGAGGCCTGCGCGTCCAGCCCGGCAAAACGCGGCTGCACACGCACCTGGCTGGTGGCGCGCACGCTGAGTGTGCCGTGCGGCTGCGCCAGGCTGAAGTGGCGCTGCGCGTTGCCCAGGGCGTCGACGCTGTCGCGGCCAGCGCCCGGCGCGGGCGTGACTTGCAAGTCAAAGCCCAGCAGTTGCTGGTGCTCATCGTCCAGCGGCCGCAGGTGCGCCAGGTGGTGGGCCAGTGACACCGGCGCCGCGTAGTGGTAACGCGTGTGGTGGGTTACTTCAAGCTGCATGCTCACAGCCTCTGGTCCATGCCGTGGGCCAAGGTGAAGAAGCGTTCACCCACCTCGTTGGCCAAGGTGGCCGCAGTGGCCACCAGCGTGGCCGACAGTTTGAGCAGCGCTGCGGTGATGGCGGCGTCGTCGGCCCCACGCAAGTCGTCCAGCGTGAGGCCTGCGCCTTGCTCGGGCAGCAGGTCCAGCAGCGGCTGCAGGGACTCGGGCGCACCCGGCAGCTTGCCCAGCTCGGTGCGCAGCCGTCGCAACACACCAGCAAAGGCACGCGGGTTGGCGCTGTCGAGCACCAGCATGTCGGCCAGGGCCAGCAGGTCGTCGTGGCGCTGGTAACGGGCGCGGAAGGTGATGACGCTGTCAAACAGCTCCAGCAGCAGCTCGATGCCCGCTGCGGTGCCCAGCGCCTGCGCCTGCAAAAAGGCCTGCAGCCGGCTGGCCACGCCATTGAGCCGCTCCACCAGCCGGCCCACCGCCAGCAGCCGCCAGCCGTGGTCACGTGTCATGCGGTCCGTTTGCGCGCCGGTAACGGCCGCCAGCTGCAGCGCCAGGCGGTCCAGCGCGGGCAGCACCTGGGCCAGGGTGGGCAGTTCACCGGGCGCGGTGTCCAGCCCCTGCGCAAAGGCTTCGCGCATGCTGCGGATCAGGCCCCAGTGCTCGGCCGACAGCCGCTCGCGCAGCGCGGTGGACGAGCGCTCCAGCGCCGCCAGGTTGTAGGCCACGCTGGTGGCGCCGGTTTCGTCGCCCAAGGCGGCCAGCACGGCACGTTCAAACAAGTGCGCCGACTGCACGAGCGTGGGCACGCCAGGCGGCGCCAGCCCCGCGCGCACGGCCAGCGCCGACAGCGCCTGCAGCACGGGCGGCGACGCGTCGTTGTCGGCGTCTATCACCAACAGCGTGGCGCGCACCAGGCGCACCAGTTGTTCGGTGCGTTCGGTGTAGCGGCCCAGCCAGAACAGGTTTTCGCCCATGCGGCTGCTCACCGGGCGACGGCGCTGCACGATGTCGTCCACCTGCAGGCGCTGCGGCAACATGCTGAAGCTGTCCACCGGGCCATCGGTCAGCACCCAGGTGTCCAGGCTGGTGCCACCGCGTTGCATGCTGACGCTGGCGTCTTCGCGCCGCGCCACCCGTGTCATGCCACCGGGCAACACATGCCAGCGGCCCCCGCCGTCGGCAATGGCATAGACGCGCACCATGGCAGGGCGCGGGTGCAGTGCACCGTCGCCCCAGATCGGGGCGCGCGCAAAGCGCAGCCGGCTTTGCACGGTCCAGGCCTCGGGGTCGTCGGCAATGGCCGCAGCGGGTGCCTCGCGCACCTGCGACGTCCGCCCGCCAGCGGGGTAGGTGCTGCGCACGATCTTGTCGCCGAGCTGCTCGCGCACGTCAGCCCAGGCCGCCGATTCGCCGCACCACCAGGTGGGCAGCGACGGCATCAGCAGGTCTTGCCCCGTCAGCCGCTTGGCAATGCCGGGCAAGAAGCCCTGCAGTGCGGGTGACTCCAGAAAAGCACTGCCCAGCGCGTTGGCCATGACCACCGTGCCGGCGCGCGCGGCCTGCAGCAAGCCGGGCACACCCAGCGCGCTGTCGGGGCGCAGTTCCAGCGGGTCGCACCAGTCGTCGTCCAGCCGGCGCAGCACACCGTGCACGGGCTCCAGGCCTTCCACGGTCTTGAGGTAGAGGTGTTCGCCCCGCACGGTGAGGTCACCGCCTTCCACCAGCGGCAGGCCCAGGTAACGCGCCAGATAGGCGTGTTCAAAGTAGGTTTCGCTGTAGGGGCCAGGCGTCAGCAGCACCACGCGCGGCGTGTCGCCACGCGACACCTGCCGGGCGGCGGCTTCCAGCGTGTCCAGCAGCCGGCGGTAGCTGCTGGCAATGTGCTGCACGCGAAGCTCGCGAAAGGCATCGGGGAACTGCCGGGAAATGACAAGCCGGTTGTGCAGCACATAACCCAGGCCCGACGGGCCCTGCGTGCGCTGCGCCACCTGCCACCAGCGGCCGTCGGGCCCGCGCGCCAGGTCAAATGCGGCAATGAAGAGCCGCATGCCGGCCGCCGGCTGCACCCCCACCATGGGCCGCAGCCAGCCAGGGTGGCGCAGCAGCAGCGCCGGGGGAAGCAGCCCTTCGTGCAGCAGGCGCCGGCTGCCGGGGCCGGTGCTGTACAGGTCGGCCAGCATGCGCTCGGCCAGCTCGGCACGCTGCACCACACCGGCTTCGATGGCGGCCCATTCGGCGGGCTCGATGAGCTGCGGCAGCAGCTCCAGCGACCACGGCCTTGCGGCCACGCCGCCCCCTGCAGCCGCATCACTGAACACGTTGTGCGTGACGCCGTCCAGCCGTATGCGCTGCGCCACCTGGGCCAGGCGGCGCGTCAGGTCGGTGGCCAGGTCTGCCTGCCCGGCGGGCGGCGGCAGCGCCTGCGCAAAGGCCTGCCACGGCGTGCGCAAGGCGCCGCTGGTGCTGCGCAGTTCGTCCCAGACGCCTTGTTCAGCCGGCAAGGCCCGGCTGGCCAGCAAGTGCGCCGCCGCGTCGCCGTCGGCCACGGTGCGCTCAAACGGCAGCGCTCCCTGGCTCTGGCTTTGCTGCTGTGAGGGCGGGGAACCCGGCATTCGTCAGTCCGTCAGTCCGTCACGGCCGGCGCAAGTCCAGCGTGAACGGCAGTTCGGCACTGGGCACGGCACGCTGCACGTTCATGGCCCCCGGGGTGTGGCCAAAGCGGAAGAAGCGCGCCAGGCGGCGGCTCTCGGCCGTGTAGGCATTGACCGGGAAGTCGTCGTAATTGCGACCGCCCGGGTGCGCCACGTGGTAGCGGCAGCCGCCAATGCTGCGGCCTTGCCAGCTGTCCACCACGTCGATGGTCAGCGGCGCGTCCACGCCAATGGTGGGGTGCAGTGCTGAAGGCGGCTGCCAGGCGCGGTAACGCACACCGCAGACAAATTCACCCACGCGGCCGGTGGGCTGCAGCGGCAGCGCACGGCCGTTGACCGTGACCACATGCCGGTTGCCGTTGAGCCCCGTGACCTTGACTTCCAGCCGCTCCAGCGACGAGTCCACATACCGCACATTGCCACCCGGCGCGCCCTCTTCGCCCATCACGTGCCAGGGCTCCAGCGCCGCGCGCACCGACAACTGCATGCCCTGCACCGCCAGGTCGCCGATGACCGGGAAGCGGAAGGCAAAGTGCGGCGCAAACCAGGCGTCTTCAAAGGCAAAGCCCGCGCCGCGCAGGTCGGCCATGACGTCTTCAAAGTCCATCTGCACAAAGGTGGGCAGCAAGAAACGGTCATGCAAACCCGTGCCCCAGCGCGTCAGGCGCGTGGCGCCCTTGCCCTTGAACGGCTCGCGCCAGAACCAGGCCACGAGTGCACGCAAAAGCAACTGCTGCGACAGGCTCATGCGGGCGTGCGGCGGCATTTCAAAGGCCCGCAGTTCCAGCAGGCCCAGGCGGCCGGTGGGGCTGTCTGGCGAGTAGAGCTTGTCGATGCAGAACTCACTGCGGTGCGTGTTGCCGGTGACGTCGACCAGCAGGTTGCGCAGCGTGCGGTCCACGATCCACGGCGGCACCTGGCCGTCTTGCGCGAGCTGGCGGTCCAGTTCATTGAGGCCGATTTCCACCTCGTAGACCTGGTCACCCCGCGCTTCGTCAAAACGCGGCGCCTGGCTGGTGGGGCCGATGAACATGCCGCTGAACAGGTAGCTCAGCGCGGGGTGGTTGTGCCAGTAGGTGATGAGACTGCCGAGCAGGTCGGGCCGGCGCAGGAAGGGGCTGTCGCCCGGCGTGGCGCCACCCAGCACAAAGTGGTTGCCACCGCCGGTGCCGGTGTGGCGGCCGTCAACCATGAACTTCTCGGTGGACAGCCGTGTGCGGTGTGCGGCGTCATAGAGGAATTCGGT
>CAZUKT010000256.1:0-4871 GCA_964620975.1 uncultured Rubrivivax sp.
ACTGACCGGCTCGACCGTCTTCTGCCGCAGCATGGGCACGCTGATCCGGCTGCCCGCCATTCCCTCGGGCAGCAGGAACGACAGTTCTCGAATGCCCGCGTTGCGAATCGTGAAGTCCAGCAGAATGGTCTCTTCGATGGCCCGATCGGTCACGCGGACGTTGCTGATCGTGTCGCAAACGACATCCGGCTTGCGCAGCGTAAACCGCAGCGTGCCGGCGTAATCGCCTTGCCGATAACTGAGGCCCAGCCGGGCGACGCGCTGCTGCTGGGGGTTGAGCCAACCAAAAAGCTTGCTCAGCAACACCTTGTCGCAATTTTTCAGTTCGGTGGCGTCCACGTCGCCATCGTTCAGATAGCGGTCGAGGTAGGCCTCGTCCACGTCCACCACCTGCTCCACCAGGGCGCGGTGCGCGTCGTCCACGCTGCCAAAATCACTGTGGCCGGCGCGATTGAAGAAGCAGTCCACCACCTGTGTGGCGCCGGCGTCGGGCAGGTTCACTGGCAGACATTCCTTGCCAAAGGTGGCCTGGATCTGCGCCAACAGGCCCGCAAGGTCCACACCCGGGGCGTCGATCTTGTTGACGACGATGAGCCTGTCCATGTGGCGCGCGGCGGCGTAATCCATCATGCGCAGCGCCATCGGCTCTATGCCGACGGCGGCGTTGATGACCACAGCCGCGGTTTCCACCGCTTCCAGCGCAGGCAGGCTCTGGCCCAGAAAGTCAGCACTGCCGGGCGTGTCGATGAAGTGGATGCGGGTGTCGCCGCGCAGTGTGTGCATCACGGCTGCATTCAGCGAATGCCCCATCTTGCGTTCCAGCGGGTCAAAGTCGCTGACCGTGCTGCCACGTTCTAGCGTGCCGGCGGCGCCGATGGCACCGGTCTTGGCCAGCAGCGCCTCGGCCAGGCTGGTTTTTCCGGCGGCCGCTGGGCCCACCAGGGCCAGCGTGCGGATGGCAGCCATGCGGGTGGCGCTGCCGGGGGTTGGGCTTGACATGGTGTCTCTCCTTGCGCGCGTGGCGCTGTTCTTGGGGATCGGGTTCTTGGGCTTTCGCGGGCCAGCGTATGCCAATGAAAGCAGCGCCACAAGGACACAGGTCAAACCCAATGCAGGTGCTGGGCCCACAAGGCAACCCGGCCGGCCGGCCGGCCGGGCGCGGAAGGGCCGGCCACGGGCACCCCGCGAGTGCGGGGGGGTGCAGCGGCCTGTGGCTAACGGTTGCCGAACGGTGGCCGCGCACAGTGCGCCACAGACAAGCTGCAAACAGCCGTGTCAGCAGTGGCGGGTCTGCCTGCCCTGCCAGGCGCACTGCGGCACCACTGCATCCCCACCCAGCCACCAGGAGCTACTTCATGAACCAGACAATCCACCCGATGGCCCGGCAACACGCCGCCGAAGGGCGCCGCTTCAAGCGGCAGGCGCTGGCCGTGGCTGCCGCGCTGGTGCTGGCAGCGCCGGCTGCGCAGGCCCTGACATTTACATGGACCAGTGGCAACTTTGTGCCTGGCACCACCGCACCCAGCCCTTTGGGTGCGCTTGACGTGCTGGACATCGAGACCGGTGGCAACAAGTTCTTCAGCGCCGTGTCCTTCGACAACGGCGGCACGGGGAACTGGAATGCCGACACGCTGTATCGGCAGGGCTGCGCCGTGGTGACCAACAACGCGCTGTGGAACGCCACCGGCGACAACGCGCTGATCTACAACGGCGGTGCCGGCCCCAGCTTCATCAACAACGGCATCTGGCGCAAGAGCGGCGGCCTGGGCGCGACCACGGTCAACGGCAATGTGGGCTTCGTCAACAACGGCACGCTGGACGCGCAGACCGGCACCATTCAGTTCACCGGCGGCTCGGTGTTCAATGCCGGATCGGTGTTCAGCGGCGCGGGCGGCGTGCAGATGGCCAACGGCACCAACACCTTCAACGGCAGCTTCACGTCGTCCAACCTGCTGTTGTCGGGGGGCACGCACATGGGCGCCGGCGCGGTCATGGGGGGCAACGTCAGCTGGACCGGCGGCACGCTGGCCGGCACCTGGGCCGTGGCGGCCGGCCAGACACTGGTGGGCAACACCGGCGGCAACAAGTTCATCGCCGGCGCCACGCTCGTCAACCAGGGCACGCTGGCGTGGAACACGGGTGAGTCCCTGTACCTGATGGGCGCAGGCGTGCTGCGCAATGAAGCGCTGTTTGTGGCCCACCAAAGCGTGGCGCTGGCCTACAACGGCGGCGCCGCCACCAGCGTTGAAAACACCGCCACGGGCACCTTGCGTGCGGCGGCAGGAAGCACCTTGACGGTGGGCAACGGCGTGGGTTTTGTCAACAACGGCGGCACGCTCGACGCCCAGGCCGGGGGCAGCATCCGCTACGCGGGTGGCTCGGTGTTCAACACCGGCACGCAATTCACCGGGGCCGGCAGCAACGTGGCGGCGGGCAACAACAGCTTCAACGGGGCCATCCACTTTGGCAACCTGGTGCTTGAAAGCGGCACCCATACCGGTGGCACGGCCGTCGTCAACGGCACTGCGACCTGGACCGGTGGCACCCTCGCGGGCACCTGGTCGGTGGCGGCCGGCCACACGCTGCGTGGCCTGACCGGCGGCAGCCAGTTCGTGTCGGGCGGGGCCACCATGCTGAGCAATCTGGGCACCTTGGACTGGGCCACCACCAACCCGCTGTACCTGCTGTCGGGCGCCAGCGTCAGCAACCAGGGCCTGTTCCTGGCCAATGAAACAACCAGCGTGTCCTACAACGGCGGTGCCCTCACCAGCTTTGACAACACCGCCACGGGCACCGTGCGAGCCGCGGCCGGCAAGACGCTGACGGTTGGCAACTTCGTGGGCTTCGTCAACAACGGCGGCACGCTGGACGCCCAGGCTGGTGGCAGCATTCGCTACGTGGGTGGCACTGTGTTCAACGCCGGCACGCAGTTCACTGGCGCCGGCAGCAACGTGGCCGCAGGCAACAACAGCTTCAACGGGGCCATTAACTTTGGCAACCTGGTGCTTGAAAGCGGCACCCACAGCGGCACCGCCGCTGTCGTCAATGGCACGGCAACCTGGGCCGGCGGCAGCCTGGTGGGCGGCTGGACGGTGGCGGCCGGCCACACGCTGCGCGGCCAGACGGGCGGCAGCCAGTTCCTGACGGACGCGGCCACGGTGCTGAACAACCTGGGCACCATCGACTGGGCCACCCCCAACCCGCTGTACCTGCTGTCGGGCGGCTCGGTCAGCAACCAGGGGCTTTTTCTGGCCAGCGAAACCACCAGCGTGACCTACAACGGCGGCGCCATCCCCAGCTTCGACAACACCGCCAGTGGCACCGTGCGTGCCGCTGCCGGCAAGACACTGACGATTGGCAACTTTGCGGGCTTCGTCAACAACGGCGGCACGCTCAATGCGCAGGCTGGCGGCAGCATCGTCTACAGCGGAGGCACGGTCTTCAACCCGGGCACGCAATTCACGGGTGCCGGCAGCAACGTCGCCATCGGCAACAACACCTGGAACGGTAGCTCGCAGTCGGCCAACCTGGTGCTGCAAAGCGGCGGGCACACGGGCGGCAACGCCGTGCTCAGTGGCAGCACCACTTTTGCAGGCGGCACGCTCAGCGGCACCTGGGACGTGGCAGCCGGGCACACGCTGGCAGGGGCCAGCGGATCCGGCAAATTCGTCGCCGGGGCGGGCACCGTGGTCAGCAACCACGGCACCATCGCCTGGGGCACCACCGAAGCGCTGTACCTGCAAAGCGGCGGCGTGCTGCTCAACGCGGGCACGATGGATTTCAGCGCAGACGCGAGCGTGGTCTACAACGGTGGTGCAGGCCCCAGCTTCACCAACACGGGTCTCATCGTCAAGAGTGGCGGCACCGGCACCACCACCATCGGCAGCACGCTGAACTTTGACAACCAGGGCACCATGGACGTGCAAAGCGGCACCCTTGCGCTGCCCGGCAACTTCAGCAACCACGGCACGCTCAAGGGCACGGGCACCTACGCGCTTGTCGGCACCTTGCTCAATGCGGGCACGGTGGCGCCTGGAGCTTCACCCGGCACCCTGTCGCTGGCCGGCAGCTACGAGCAAGCCGCCGCCGGAAGCTTGGCGGTAGACCTGCAGTCACTGGCCAGCCACGACCTCTTCAACGTCAGTGGCGCGGCCGTGCTCGGTGGCACGCTGGCACTGAACTGCTACGCCGCCTGCAGCTATGCGGTGGGTGACGTGCTGACCATTCTTGACTCGGTGGGAAACCTCAGTGGCAGCTTCGCCAGCGTCACCATGGCCGGTTTCGGCAGCGGCGCATTTGCCGTCATCTACGACACCGTGGGCGACCGCGTGCAACTGCAGGTGACGCAGGCGGTGACGGCGGTGCCCGAACCCGGCAACTGGGCCTTGCTGGTGGCCGGTCTGCTGGCGGTGGGTGGTGTGGTGCGCAGGCGCCGCGCCGCCTGATGGTGGCGCGGCGGTGCGCCGACACCGCGCCGCATGACGAGGGGCGCTGCGCTGCGCCGTCGCCATTGCGGGTTGGCGTCAAGCCTGGCGTTGCCGGCGTACACCCCCTGCCACCGCAGCCAGGCCGCCCAGCAGCAGCGCGCCGGTGGCAGGCTCGGGCACCATGCTCAGTTGCCCGGTGTGCTCAAACGACACCAGGGCCCGGGTGTCGCTGACAAACTGCCCCGTGCCCACAAAACTGGCGCTGCCCGTGGCGCCGTCAAAGATGCCGGTGCCACCTTCAAACAGCGTCAGGCCTTGCACACTCAGCGCGCCTGGCGTGGCGCCAGGCAGCACCTGCACGGTAAAGCTGCCGCGCAATTCGTCGCCGTTGGGGGCCACAAAACGGTTGGTGCCGCTGCCCTGGCCGGTGGCCATGTTGATGAC
>CAZUKT010000256.1:4881-6941 GCA_964620975.1 uncultured Rubrivivax sp.
GGCCCTTGCGTGTTGATGATTTCTATGACCTGTGAGGTGCCGCTGGTCTGCATCTGAAAAGCCAGCGCCTGTGCCTGCGGTGAGGCCAGCGCCGATGCGGCCAGGGCGGCGGCGGCCAGGGTGTTTTGGATCGTGCTTGTCATGAAGGGCTCCGGGTTGGGTTGCAAGGCCTTCATTGAGCCCGTGTGGGCCGCGTGCCGCCATGGGGCACCTGTCCCCGCCGTGCGTGGCGCAGGCCGATGGGGTGGGACAAGCGCCCCAGCCGTGGCGATGCCGCCTGTGCGCCTACCCGCCAAAGCCCAGATCGCGCGCCCGCACCACGGCCTGCGGCCGGCCTTCGACACCCAGCCGCGTGTACAGGCGCGACAGTGCATTGCGCACCGTCTTGTCGGCCAGGCCGAGTTCGGCGCCGATCTGCAGGTTGTCGCGGCCGGCGGCCACCAGGTGCAGCAGGCTGCGTTCGCGTGCGGTGAAGTCGGCGCCACCGTCGCCGCCGTTGCCACTGCTTGTGTCCTGCAGCGGGCTGCGCACAAAGCCGGCCACGGCATCGCAAAACTGTTCAAACGCGGGTTCGCCGCCCAGCGGGATGTGGTTGCGCCCGGGCAGCGCCACGAAACGTGCGCCGGCTATGCCTGCCGCAAGGTTGCGGCCGCTTTCCAGGCTCACGGCCGCGTCCTGGTCCACATGCAGCACCAGTGTCGGGCAGCGCAGCTGTGGCAGCAGCGCACGCACGTCGAGCATCAGCCGCGCTTGCAGCAAGGCCGCCGCGCGCGCAGGCCCGCAGCACAGGCGCTGTTGTTCGTTGAGCGCGTGTGCCTGCTCGGCCGTGCCGCCGGGGATGAGCGTGGACGTAAAAAACTGCTGCACCGGCGCGCCCGCCCGGCCCCAGCCCAGTTCGACCAGGCGCTGCGTGGCCTGCACCCACGCACGCTGTTCGGCACTGGGTTCACCGGCCAGCGTGCCGCAGGCGTAGGCGCCCAGCAGCACGAGGTGGCTCACCCGCGTCGGGTGGCGCACCGCGTAGGCAATGGCCGGCGGCGCACCGCCCGAAATGCCCAGCAGCGCAAAACGGTCGAGCTTGGCGTCGTCGGCCACCACGGCCAGTTCTTCCACGGCGGTTTCCAGGCTCAGCGGTGTGTCGTCGTCGGGGCCTGACATGCCACAGCCGCGTTCGTCGTAGCGCACAAAACGGAATTCGCGCCCCAGGCGGCTGAGCCAGGGCTGCCAAACGGGTGACTGTGCGTCGTGGCCGACGTGTGTCATCCAGTGTGCGGCGCGCAGCAGCGGCGTGCCGCGCCCCTGCGCCGCCCAGGCGATGCGGGCCCCCGAAGCGACGTGAGCAAAGCGGATCTCTTGCGACATGGCTTGGCGGTACGCGGGTACGCGGGTGGGCCGGCGTGATGGCGCTACTGGAACGCCACCTCGGCAAAGCTGCGCAGCTTGCGGCTGTGCAGCGCGCCGGGGCGCTCTTGGCGCAGCAGTTCAACGGCGCGCATGCCAATGCGCAGGTGCTGGTCCACACGCTCGCGGTAAAAGGTGTTGGCCATGCCGGGCAGCTTGATCTCACCGTGCAGCGGCTTGTCGCTCACGCACAGCAGCGTGCCGTAGGGCACGCGGAAGCGAAAGCCGTTGGCCGCGATGGTGGCGCTTTCCATGTCCAGCGCCACGGCGCGGCTCTGGCTGAAGCGGCGCTCGGGGCCGGCATTGGGCAGCAGCTCCCAGTTGCGGTTGTCGGTGCTGGCCACGGTGCCGGTGCGCAGGATGCGTTTGAGCTCGTAGCCCTTGAGCTGTGTGATGTCGGCCACCGCCTGCTCCAGCGCCACCTGCACTTCGGCCAGCGCCGGGATGGGCACCCACAGCGGCAGCTCTTCGTCCAGCACATGGTCTTCACGCATGTAGGCGTGGGCCAGCACGTAGTCACCCAGCTGCTGGCTGTTGCGCAGGCCGGCGCAGTGGCCGAGCATGAGCCAGGCGTGCGGGCGCAACACGGCCACGTGGTCGGTGATGGTCTTGGCGTTGGCCGGGCCCACGCCGATGTTGACCATGGTGATGCCGCTGTT
>CAZUKT010000257.1:0-2760 GCA_964620975.1 uncultured Rubrivivax sp.
GGCTTCCTCGAACATGTCTTCGCGGAACACGCCTTCGTACAGGCCGGCGGCGGCGATGCTGCTGACGTGGTGCACGTGGCCCGCGTCCACGGCCTTGGCAAATTCCACCATGTTGCGGGTGCCGTCTATGTTGACCTGCACCTGGCTGTCTTCGTCGGCGCTGAGGTCGTAGACGGCGGCCAGGTGGTACACGGCATCGACCTGGCCCTTGAGTGCCTTGATGGCATCCGCCGCCACGCCCAGCTTCTTGGCCGTGAGGTCACCGCCAACGGGCTGTGCGCGCTTCTGGGCGCTGCCGCTCAGGCCCCAGTATTCATACAAGGCAGCCAGCTTGCCTTCGCTGCCGGGTCGCACCAAGAAGTGCACGGTGCTGCCCTTGCGGGCCAGCAGTGCCTTGACCAGACGTTTGCCGATGAAGCCGGTGGCACCTGTGACGAAATACTGCATGTGCATCTCCTGTTGATGGGGCGCGCGGTGTGGGGGGCGGAGCCCGGATGGGCGGCAAGCATAGAGCCGTCTCACTAGAGAATTAGGCTGCGCCCCCCAGGGGGGAACCCTATATTCATGTCCATGGTGCAGGCTCATCGGGCTGGCACCGCCGAATCAATCCGATGCACAGCCAAAGAGGAACATGACCATGGTCAAGAAGATGAAAAGCTCCACCACCCGGGCCACCAAGTCCGCTGCCGATTCCACCGTCAAGGGCGCCGCTGCGGGCCTGATGGACAGCCAGCTTGCCAACTCGGTAAAAGAATCGGCCCAGCAGATCTGGCTTGCCGGCATGGGCGCGTTCAGCAAGGCCCAGGCCGAAGGCGGCAAGGTCTTTGAGACGCTGGTCAAGGAAGGCCTGAACCTGCAGAAAAAGACGCAGGGCATTGCCGAAGACAAGATCAGTGAAGTGACCGGCAAGATGACGGCCATGGCCGGCACCGTGACGGCCAAAGCCGGCCAGAACTGGGACAAGCTCGAGGCCATCTTTGAGCAGCGCACCGCCAAGGCCATGAACAAGCTGGGTGTGCCCACGGCCAAGGACGTGGACGCGCTGGTCAAGCGGGTGGACGCGCTGGCCGCCGCCGTGGCCAAGTTGTCCAAGACCGCACCGGCCAAGGCGGCACCCGCCAAGGCCGCCAAGGCCCCCCGTGCGGCCAAGGCAGCCGCCAAGGTTGAAGCCGCGCCCGAAGCCGCCAAGCCCGCCAAGGCCCCGGCCAAGCGTGCACGCAAGACGGCGGCCACTGCCGCAGCGTAAGGTGCAGGTGCCTGCCTGACCGCAAAGGGCGCCCAGGCGCCCTTTGTGCTTCGTGCGCACCGCCGCCATGAAATCACGCCCAGCCGCTGACTTGCGCAAGTCCACCGCCGCCGCCGGCACGGCGCCGCGCATCGGGCTGGCGTTGGCCGGCGGCGGGCCGTTGGGCGCGATCTACGAAATCGGTGCCCTGTGTGCCCTGGAAGAGGCCCTGCCCGATCTGGACCTGAACGCGCTGGACGGCTACGTGGGCGTGTCGGCCGGTGCGGTGGTGGCCGCCGCGCTGGCCAACGGCATGACACCGCGCCAGTTGTGCAACGCCTTCATTGAAAACGACGGCCCCCGTGAAGACCTGATCCGGCCGGGCCTGTTCTTCAGGCCGGCGCTGGGTGAATACGCCAGCCGGCTGGCGGCCTTGCCCGGCTTGGTGGCGCAGGCCGCGTTTGGCACGCTGGTGCAGCGCCTGTCGCTGATGACGGCGCTCGAGCTCCTGGGCCGTGCGCTGCCCACGGGCCTGTTCAGCAGTGCGCCGTTGCAGGCGCACCTGAAGCGCGCCTTTGCCGCACCGGGCCGCACCGACGACTTCCGCCAACTGGCCCGCCGCCTGGTGCTGGTGGCTACCGACTTGGACAGCGGTGAGACCGCGCCCTTTGGCCAGCCCGGCTGGGACCACGTGCCCATCTCGCAGGCCGTGGCGGCCAGCGCGGCGCTGCCAGGGCTGTTTCCGCCCGTCACCGTTGGCGGCCGCAGCTACGTGGACGGTGCGCTGAAAAAGACGCTGCACGCCCGCGTGTTGCTGGACATGGGCCTGGACCTGGTGCTGTGCCTGAACCCGCTGGTGCCCTTTGACGCCACCCACGCCCACGGCCACCGTGTACTGGGCGGGGCCAGCGGGCGCATTCCGCGCCTGGTGGACGGCGGGTTGCCGGTGGTGCTGAGCCAGACTTTCCGTTCGCTCATCCATTCAAGGCTTGAACTGGGCATGAAGGGCTACGAAGCCAGCCACCCGGGCACCGACATCGTGCTGCTGGAGCCTGACCACCGCGACCCCGAAATGTTCTTGGCCAACACCTTTGCCTATTCGCAGCGCCGGTTGCTGGCCGAGCACGCCTACCAGCACACACGGGCCGATCTGCGGTCGCGCCGCAGCGTGTTGGGCGGCACGCTGGCCGGCCATGGCCTGGTGCTGGACGACGCGGTGCTGGACGACCACCGCCGCACGCTGGTCAAGCGCCACCGCCCCCGCGTGGGCACGCGGGCGGCGCGTGCGCTCAAGCGTCTGGACGAAGTGCTCAAGGATCTGGACAAGGCATTGGCGCTGCGTGCTTGACCCCACGGCGTCCTGCATGGGGGCGCCACGCCAAGGCGCTCAAGCACCGGGGCCGCGTTGCCGATAACCCGATCTACACCGCCCGCCGCTGCCATGCCCCCACCCACACCGCCCGCTGCCAACGATGCCGTCGCCGAACGCCTGCGCGGCCGGCTGATGCAGCAGTCGCTGCGCACGCTGCTGGACC
>CAZUKT010000257.1:2860-6940 GCA_964620975.1 uncultured Rubrivivax sp.
GCCGAACGCCTGCGCGGCCGGCTGATGCAGCAGTCGCTGCGCACGCTGCTGGACCGTGTGCGCGGCGCACGTGACGTGCTGCCCCACCTGGCGGCGCTGGAAACATCGCTGGGCAAACACGGCACAGCCGTGATCGCCACCATCAGCACCAACACGCTGGCCAAGATCTGTTCGCAGCTGTCGAGCCTGCCGCTGCCTGCGGACGACCCCCCGCTGCGCGACCTTCTCACGCGACTGCTGGACACGCTGGAAGCGCAGCAACCCACGCCTCAATTCCTGAGTACCTTTGTCGGCGAGCAGACCCTGGTCATACAGGACGGCAGCCATTCGGAGTTCATGGACCTGGAAAACGCCCATGCGGACACCGTGCGCTGCGAACTGGAAGTGACACCGCCGCACCTGGACCTGCAGCTGGACAAGACTCAGCCGTAACGTGCTTCCAGGTGGGCCCTGAAGTGCGCCGGGTTCAGCACCTCGCCGCTGGCGCGCATGGCCAGTTCATCGGTTGTCCAGCGGCTGGCCTGCGTCCAGATGTGGGTGCGCAGCCAATCAAACACCGAGCCCAGGTCACCAGCGCCTATGCGTGCATCCAGGTCGGGCATGCTGCGGCGCATGCTGGCGAACCACTGCGCGGCGTACATGGCGCCCAGTGAATAGCAGGGGAAGTAGCCAAACAGTGCCTCGGGCCAGTGCACGTCTTGCATGGCGCCGTCCTTGTGGTTGCCGCGTGTGTCCAGGCCCAGCAGTTCGGCCATCTTGGCGTCCCACAGCGCGGGCACGTCTTCGGGTTCGATGTCGCCTTCGATCAACGGGCGTTCTATCTCATAGCGCAGGATGATGTGGGCGGGGTAGGTCACCTCGTCGGCGTCCACGCGGATGAACCCCGGCTTCACACGTGTCAGCAGGCGGTGCAGGTTTTGCGGCGCAAACGCGGGCTGCTCGCCAAAGGCCTGCGCCACCAGCGGCGCCAGGCGGTTGACAAAACCCGGGTGGCTGCCGAGCTGCATTTCAAAGCTCAGGCTCTGGCTTTCGTGCAGGGCCATGGACCTGGCTTCAGCCACCGGCTGGCCCAGCCAGTCGCGTGGCAGGTTCTGCTCGTAGCGGCCGTGGCCGGTTTCGTGCACGGTGCCCATCAGGCTGCCCAGGAAGTCGTCTTCACGGAACCGCGTGGTCATGCGCACGTCTTCGGGCACGCCGCCACAAAACGGGTGTGTGCTCACGTCCAGCCGGCCGGCGTCAAAGTCAAAGCCCAGCAGTCGCATCACCTGGTCACACAGCGCGCGCTGCGCCGCCACGGCAAAGGGCCCCACGGGTTCAAGCAAGGGCGATTCCTTTTGCGCCTGCGCCTGCTTGGCGGTGACTCGCTGTATCAGCCCCGGCAGCCACTGCCGCACCTCGCCAAACACGCGGTCCAGCTGCGCGCAGCTCATGCCGGGCTCAAAGCGGTCCATCATGGCGTCGTATTTGCGCTTGCCGGTCTGGGCCGACAGCAACGCCGCTTCTTCGCGTGCGTTGGCCAGCACCTCGCGGAAGTTGCCCAGGAACCCCTGCCAGTCGTTGGCCGGCCGCTGCTGGCGCCACGCATGTTCGCAACGCGACGTGGCCATCTGCTGGCGTTGCACAAGCGACTCGGGGAGCGCGTTGCTCAGGTGCCATTGGCGCTGCATTTCGCGCAGGTTGGCACGCTGCATGTCGTTCAGGGCTTCTTGTTCGGCGCGGGCCAGTTGGTCGGGCAGCTTGGGGTCGGTGCGCATGCGGTGCAACACGGCGGCCATCTCGGACAACGCGGCCGCACGGGCTTCATTGCCTTTGCTGGGCATGTTGGCGGCCTGGTCCCAGCTGGCCAATGACTGCAGGTGGCCCAGGCGGTGCAAGCGGGTCCAGGTGCTGGAGAGTTCGTCGTAACCGGGGGTGGCTTGCATGTGGGATCCTCAGCGGCGCAGCGTGGGCGCAAAGGCGTGCATTCTGCGGCCGGCTGCGGTCAGGGTGTGTACTGCCCCGGAAACACCCACAGCAGCACCACCGTCATGGTCACATAACGCGCAAATTTGCCGATGGCCATGTAGAGCACACAAGGCCAGAACGGCAGTTTCAAGGCGCCGGCCACGGCACACAGCGGGTCACCCACGCCGGGCAGCCAGCTCAGCAGGCAGGCCTTGGCGCCAAAGCGCTGCAGCCAGGCCAGGGCGCGCATCTCGAAGCGCTTGTGTTGCATGCGTTCGTACAAGGCCTCGGCACCGTAACCCATCCACCAGCTGATGGCGCCACCCACCGTGTTGCCGGCCGTGGCCACCAGCACCGTGGGCCAGAACATGTCGGGGTTGACCTTGATCAGCCCAAACACCACCGGTTCACTGCCCAATGGCAACAAGGTGGCTGATATCAGCGAGACCACAAACACCGTGCTCAGGCCCAGCTTGGGTAGCGCCAGCGCAGTGATCAGCGAATGGATCCAGGATTCCAGCATTGGCGGGCATTATGGGCAGTGCCGCCCCGGCCCCGCGCGGTGCAGGGCCGGGGCCGGCGCCGCCGCTATACTCGCGCCTCATTTTTCAGCAGTCCCAGACCTCTTTCACCTCGCATGCGCATCGGTCACATCGACTTGCCGAACAAGCTGTTCGTGGCCCCGATGGCGGGCGTGACCGACCGGCCCTTTCGCATGCTTTGCCGCAGCCTCGGTGCGGGCTATGCGGTCAGTGAGATGGTGACGAGCAAGCGCGAACTGTGGCGCTCGCTCAAGACATCGCGCCGGGCCGACCACGACGGCGAGCCCGCCCCCATTGCCGTGCAGATTGCCGGCGTTGACCCCGCCGAAATGGCCGACGCCGCGCGCTACAACGTGGACCGTGGCGCGCAGGTCATCGACATCAACATGGGCTGCCCGGCCAAGAAGGTGTGCAACGTGTGGGCCGGCTCGGCGCTGATGCAAAACGAGCCGCTGGCGCTGCGCATCGTGCAGGCCGTGGTGGCCGCGTGTGCGCCACTGAACGTGCCGGTGACACTGAAGATGCGCAGCGGCTGGTGTGCCAGCGAGCGCAATGCGCTGGCACTTGCGCGTGCGGCAGAGTCGGCCGGTGTGGCCATGGTTACCGTGCACGGCCGCACACGTGAACAAGGCTACGGCGGGCAGGCTGAATACGACACCGTGGCGGCCGTCAAGGCGGCGCTGCGCATACCGGTGGTGGCCAACGGCGACATCAATTCACCGGCCAAGGCGCAGCAGGTGCTGCAAAGCACGGGTGCCGATGCGGTCATGGTGGGCCGCGCGGCGCAGGGCCGGCCTTGGATCTTTGGCGAGATCGCCCACTTCCTGGCACACGGCCAGCTGCCACCGCCACCGGCCGTGCGCGACGTGCAGCGCTGGCTTACCGAGCACCTGCACGCGCACTACGCGCTGTACGGCGAAGACACCGGCGTGCGCAGTGCCCGCAAGCACATTGGCTGGGCCGTGCGTGTTTTGCCCGGCGGCGAAGCCTTTCGCCAGCACATGAACACGCTGCAGACCTGCCGCACGCAGGCCGACGCCTTGACCGATTTCTTTGACGCGCTCGCCGACCGCCACACCCTGCTGCCGCAGGCCCAGGCCTTGTTGGCCGACGGCGCCGCCAACGACGAAAGCACCGCACTGGCCGCATGAGCAAAAAAGACATCGACGACTGCATCCGCCTGAGCGTGGAGCAGTACTTCAAAGACCTGCGCGGCGCCGAGCCGCATGCCTTGCACGACCTGTTTCTGGGTGCCGCTGAAAAGCCGCTGCTCGACACCGTGATGCGCCACGCCGAAGGCAACCAGAGCAAGGCCGCAGATTGGCTGGGCATCAACCGCAACACATTGCGGCGCAAGCTGCTCGACCACAAACTTCTTAAATGAACGGCGTTAACTTCCAGGTTAACTTCCACATCAACCGGCCCACCCCGCCCATGAGTTCAATCACTGCCTTGCTGTCCGTGTCTGACAAGACCGGCATCGTCGACTTTGCCCGTGCGCTGGCGGCACTGGGCGTGCGCTTGTTGTCCACTGGCGGCACGGCGCGGCTGCTGGCCGACGCCGGCCTGGCCGTGACCGAAGTGGCCGAGATCA
>CAZUKT010000258.1:0-6928 GCA_964620975.1 uncultured Rubrivivax sp.
GTTGTCTAGCGTGCTGGACGGGCTTGCCAGCCTGCCGCTGGACTTGCTGCTCTCGCCATGGGCCCTGGCTTTGCTGGGCCTGGTGGTTGGCAGCTTCCTCAACGTGGTGGTGCACCGCCTGCCGCTCATGCTTGAACGCCAATGGTGGGGCGACGTGGCCGCACAGCTGGGCGATGGCGACTCCTTCAAGCGCGTCTTCGGAAACGCCGCGCCTGAACGCCTGGCGCTGGCCGCTGGCGGCCTGGAAAAAGCCATTGCCGGCCTCGCCCCGTTGGGACTGGCGCGGCCACCGTCGCGCTGCCCTGCGTGCGGGCACCAGATCCGCTGGACCCAGAACATCCCGGTGCTGAGTTGGCTGGCGTTGCGTGGTAAGTGTTCGGCCTGTGGCGCAGGCATTTCCGTGCGCTACCCGATGGTCGAACTGGGCACGGCCGCGCTGTTTGGCGCCTTGGCCTGGACGCTGGGCCCGCACTGGCACACGCTGATGTGGTGCGCCGTGGCCGCCGTGCTGCTGGTGCTGGCACTCATCGACTGGGACACCACGGTGCTGCCCGACGTGATGACCCTGCCACTGCTTTGGGCCGGCCTGGTGGCTGCGGCCCTGGGCTGGCTGCCCAGCTTGCCCTTGCTGGACTCGCTCTCTGGCGCGGCCACCGGCTACCTTTCGCTTTACTCGGTGTACCTTCTCTTCAAGCTGGCCACCGGCAAGGAAGGCATGGGCTTTGGTGACTTCAAGCTGCTGGCCGCGTTGGGTGCCTGGCTGGGCTGGAAAGCCGTCCTGCCCATCGTGCTGATGGCGTCGATCATCGGCGCGCTCATCGGCGTGGTGATGAAGCTCACCGGCTCCCTGCGTGACGGCCGCTTCGTGCCCTTCGGCCCCTTTCTGGCCGGTGGGGGCTTGGTGGTGATGCTGGCCGGCTTGCCCCGGGTGCTGGATTGGATGGGCTGGTAGGGCCCCATGGCGCCGCTGCCGCATTGCGCCTGGGTCTCACAGGCGGCATCGGCAGCGGCAAGAGCACGGTGGCGCAAACGCTCGTGGCGTGTGGCGCGTTTCTGGTGGACACCGATGCCATCGCCCATGCGTTGACCTTGCCCGGTGGTGCCGCCATTGCCGACTTGGCGGCCGCCTTTGGCGCGCGCGCCATCACAGCCGAAGGCGCACTCAACCGCGACCACATGCGCCAACTGGTCTTTGCCGACCCGGCTGCAAAAGCACGTCTCGAAACGATCCTGCACCCGCTCATCGGGCAAGAAGCGCGGCGCCAGGCGGTGTTGGCTGCTGGCCGCCCGGTGGTGTTTGACGTGCCCCTGTTGACAGAAAGCGCCCATTGGCGCGCCCGCGTGGACCGCGTGCTGGTGGTTGACTGCGACGAAGACACACAAGTGGCCCGCGTCGCCCAACGCGCCGGTTGGACGGCGGCGGCGGCCGCCCGGGTGGTGGCACTGCAGGCGCCGCGCCATGCCCGACGCGCCGTCGCAGACGCCGTGATCACCAACGAAGGCATCTCACTGGCACAACTCGAAGCTGAAGTGCGCAGCTTGTGGCGGCTTTGGACAGCGCCTGCGGGCCCCCAAACCCGTGGGGGCCCTTGAAGCGTGTGGAACAATCAAGCCCGGCGTTAGATCCCACCTGCCCCACCGTCACCCGAGCGCGCCTTGGTTCTATACGAATACCCGTTCAACGAAGGCATCCGCACCATGCTGCGGCTCGAACACCTGTTTGACCGCCTGGGCCAATTGGTGGCGCGTGACGAAGCCGTAGACCATCACTTTGCGCTCGCCACCATCTTCGAGATCATGGACGTGGCCTCACGCGCCGACCTCAAGAGCGACGTGCTCAAAGAGATGGAACGCCACCGCACGCAACTGCAAACCTACCGTGGCCACCCGGGCATTGCCGAGGCCGTGCTAGACGGTGTCATCGGGCGCATCGACCGTGCTTTTGCCGGTCTCAACGGGCTGCAGGGCAAGGCCGGGCAAGCGTTGGCAAGCAACGACTGGTTGATGAGCATCAGGAGCCGAATCAACATCCCTGGCGGCACCTGCGAATTTGACCTGCCGGCCTACTACGCCTGGCAGCAGCACACACCGGAGCGCCGCCGCACGGACCTGCACACCTGGATGTCCACCCTCACACCGCTGGCCGAGGCCTTGCAGGTACTGCTGGGCCTGCTGCGCGACAGCGGCACACCGCAACGCATGGTGGCGCCCGGCGGCCAGTACCAGCAAAGCCTGCCACAGGGCAAGACTTACCAGTTGCTGCGCGTGCGTATCGACCCTGCACTGGACCTGGTGCCTGAAATCAGCGGCCACCGGTTGATGGTCATGGTGCGTTTCATGCGGCCCGACGCCGAAGGGCGCCTACGCGCGGCCGCGGTAGATTCGACCTTCGAACTCTCCCTTTGCGCCTGAGTTTGCCCATGGAAGAACGCACCGAGCGCAAGGTGCCCTGCCCCACGTGCCGCCGCCCGGCGGTGTTTGCGCCCAGCAACCCGTGGCGCCCCTTCTGCGGCGAACGCTGCCGCAGCGCCGACCTGGGCGCCTGGGCCAGCGGCAGCTACAGCCTGCCTGCCGAAACCCCCAGCGACGACGACTTGAGCCTGCCCGACGCATGAGCGCGCCGGGCCGCTCCCAAGCGCTCATACCGAAGCGCATTGCGCGGAGGGTAGTCCAGTGCGCGCGCCGGGAAGCTCCCAAGCACTCATCCCGGCGCCCTTTGAGGGCGAAGGTACTCCAGTGAACACACCCGCCTTGCACGGCCACATCCTCACGCCGCAAGGTTTTGTGCGGGGTCACTTGTGCAGCCGCCACGGCCGTATCACCACCCTTGAAGGCACGGCCGTGGACGAAGCCACCGTGCGCGCAAGCAGCCTGCCCGTGCTGCTGCCAGGTTTTGTGGACCTGCACGTGCACGGCGGTGGAGGCCACGACACCATGAGTGGCGGCGACGCTGCCGTGCACGTGGCGCGGCAGCACGCGCAGCACGGCACCACCTCGATGCTGGCCACCACCATGACCGCGCCCTGGGACGAAATCCAGTCGGCGCTGCAGGCGCTGGCGCCGCACCTGACCCACCGCACGCCCGGCACGGCGCGCCTGTTGGGCGTGCACCTGGAGGGCCCCTACATCAACCCCGACAAGCTCGGTGCCCAGCCCGATTTTGCGGCCACCGCCACGCTGCAAGACGTGCTGGCGCTGCACGCACTGGCCCCGATACGGCTCATCACCATCGCGCCTGAAGTGGCCGGCCACCTGATGCTGATCGTGGCGCTGCGCGAGCATGGGTTTGTGGTGCAGATCGGCCACTCGGCCGGCGGCTACGACGACGGCGTGGCCGCATTGGCGGCAGGCGCCACCGGTTTTACGCACCTCTTCAATGCCATGACCGGCCTGCATCACCGGGCGCCTGGCATGGTGGGCGCAGCGCTGGCCCATGCCGATCGCGCCGAGATCATCCCCGACCTGTTGCATGTGCACCCGGGTGCCATCCGTGTGGCGATGCGCTGCATACCGGGGCTCTTCTGCGTCACCGACTCCACCGCAGCCGCCGGCATGCCCGATGGCGACTATCGCCTTGGGCGACACACCGTCACCAAGTGTCTGGGTGGCGTGCGCTTGCCCGACGGCACTTTGGCCGGCAGCACACTCACCATGGACCAAGCCCTGCGCAATCTGGTCGGCCTGGGCCTGCCGCTGTCCGACGCGTCGCGCCGCACCGCCACTTTTGCCGCCGACCACCTGGGCGTGGCCGACCGGGGCCGGCTCGTTCCAGGCGCCTGGGCCGATGTGGTGGTGCTGGATGCGGCACTTCAACTGCAGCGCGTGGTGGTGGAAGGCGAAGAGATCGCCCTGGGCGAACGCTCGCTCAGCGGCTGAGCGAGCGCAAGAACGCCGCCAGGTCGGCCGCCTGCGTGGCGTTCAGTTCAAGCGGCCTCAGGATGCGCTCGCCGTCAGCGTGCAGGCGCTCTTCATTCAGCTGTGAGTAGTGCCGCACCACGTCTTCGATGGTGGCCAGGCTGCCGTTGTGCATGTAGGGCGCGGTGTGCGCCAGTTGCCGCAGCCCCGGCACGCGGAACTCGCCAAAGTGGCGCGGCTCGATGACCACGTGCTGGGTGGTCACGGCACGCGGGTCGTTCCCGGCCACCGCGTCACTGAAGGCCCCGAGCCGGTTCATGAGGCCGGCCCGGAGCTTGTGCAGCCCGCCATGCCGGCCCGGGTCCACGCCACCGGCCACGAAGAAGGGCACGCCGATGTCGGCGAACTCGCCGTTGCTGAAACGTGGGCCAGTGTGGCACACGCTGCAACGTCCCTCGCCGATGAACAGCCGCAGCCCACGCTGCGCCGCCAGCGGGTAACGCGCCGCCGCATTCACGTCACCCCGCTGCAAGGCGCTGCGGAATTCATCAAAGGGTGTGCGCGGTGAACCCAGGGTGGCCTGATAGGCGGCCAACGCCTTGGCCAGATCCACCACCAGGCGTTCATCGTCGGCCGGCGGGGCTTGCCCGAAGGCCGCGTGGTAGGCGAGGCCCAGGCGCGTATCGGTGCGCACCAGCGTGGCGATGCGGTCAACCCGCTGACCCATTTCGGCCTTGGCCAGCAACGGCACCAGGCTTGCAGCCCACAGCGAGTCGTTGGCACCGTCCCAGCCAAACCAGCGCTGCTGGGCCACGTCCAGCAGCGTGGGCGTGTTGCGGTGGCCCGCCGCCAGGCCTTGCGCCACGGGCCTGCCGTCCTGAAAGGCACGCGCCGGCGGGTGGCAGGTGGCGCAGTTGATGCGCCCGTCGGCCGACAAGCGGGTGTCAAAAAACAGGCGCTGGCCCAGCGCCACGGCCTGGCGTCGGCCAGCCGCGCGGTTGGATCGGTCTGCCAGCGGTGCCGGCGGCCACGGCCCATGGGACTCGATACGGGCGCGTTCTTCGGCCGAAAAGTCCAACAAGGGCGGCGCCGCACTGGCCACGGTGCCAGCCAAACCAAGCACCGCGCACAGCGCGCCAGCCAAGGCAGGCACAACGCGGGCTGGGCAGCAGGAAAAGGCGCAGAGCAGGCGCCGCATCACCGCAGTGTGACCCCCTGATGCAGGGTGTGCGTGGTGCCCTCGGCGGCCACGTCCAGCCGCAGCTCCCAGCGCCCCGCCATGTGCCACAACAGGCCTTGCGCGCGCCAAAGGCCACCGCCCAAGTCCTGCAGGCTGGGGCGATAGTTCATGCCGTGGCGGTGCTCGGGCATGGTGGCATCCACACGCGTCAGCTGTGCCTGCGCGGGGCACAGCGTCAGCAAGACGGCAAAGGGCTGGCCCACCACGATCGGTGTCGGCTCGGCGCGCCAGGCCAGTTGCACCGGGCCTGACATCAGGCGCACGCCCGCGTCAGGCGGTAGCGTGCAGGGGGTCTGCGCCCACAGCCCATTGGCTGCGCAAAGCCCCGCGCCTGCCAGCCAGGCGGCTTTCAACGGGCCGCCGCCTTGCCCAGCATGCCGCCAAACAGCGTTTCGCCGTTTTTGTAGGCAATACGCTCAGCCACCTCGGGCGGCAGGTCGGCCAGCCACTGACGGGACCATTTCGCGTGCTCCACCACGTAGTACCAGCGCTCGGGCGTAAAGGTGTCCGTGCCGACCAGAAAGCGGTCAGGGAATTCCAGAAACGCCGCGCGCCAGGCGGCGTCCACCCGGCCTGCGTTGGCGTGGTCACTGCGAAACGCCAGGTCACACCACAAGTTCTTGTGCCGGCGCAGCATCTCGCGCACCTTCTCGGGGGGCTCAAAACCCGAGTGCGCCCACAGGATGCGGGCGCCGGGGTCTTGCTTGAACTGCCGCTCTATGGCGTCAGCGTCGGAATGTGAATGCAAATAGAGCCCATGCTGCCGCGCCAACTGCACAACGCGGCGCACCACCGGCAAGTCGGCATCGGCACCATAGACGTGGTACTCGCCGATGGCCACGTAGTGGTGCTTGGCCAGCCGCGCTTCCAGATGCGCCACCACACTGGCGTCGCGCATCCAGGTGCCGATTTCGCCGCGCATGCGATAGGGCCGCAGTGCGGGCAAGACCAGATCCGGCGCTTCGGCGTAAAGCTTTTGTGTGCCTTCGTCGCTGCTGCTGGAGACCATGGCGCGCTTCAGGCCAGCCTGCCGAAGCAAGGCCACCGCCTCCTTGGGTGGCAAGCGCTCCCAGGCGTCGTGGCTGTAGTGCAGATGGGCGTCGAACACAGGAAGGGGGGTGTCGGCTGCGCGGGCAGGCACGGCCAGGGCCCACAGCGCAGCGGCAGCGGCCACCATGGCGTGCAGCGTGGCAACGCGCATGAAGTGGGGCATGGTCATGGTGGTCTCCGGCATGGTGGCGGGCGCATGGTAGAGCGCAGATCAACACCCGTTGCGCCAGTGGGCACTCAGGGCTTCGCGGCCATCGCAAAGCTTGTGGGGGCAAGCCCTTGAACCGTCACAACGTGCCCATATAATCATTTTGCTAGCACTCACCAAGCTTGAGTGCTAACAGCCGGCCGCAGCCTTCATGGCGCGCCGGTCAAGCTTTGTCAGCGGGGGCTAACTTCGTTGGCGCCCCATTGCCCACAACGACTCCCAAGGAGATCCAATGAAACTTCGTCCTTTGCACGACCGCGTGATCGTCAAGCGCCTGGAACAAGAAACCAAGACGGCCTCGGGCATCGTCATCCCCGACAACGCCGCCGAAAAGCCTGATCAAGGCGAAGTCCTGGCCGTCGGCCCGGGCAAGCGCAACGACAAGGGTGAGTTCGTCGTCCTCAACACCAAAGTTGGTGACCGCGTGCTGTTTGGCAAGTACTCGGGCCAGACCGTCAAGGTCGACGGCGAAGAGTTGCTCGTCATGAAAGAAGAAGACCTGTTTGCCGTGGTCGAGAAGTAAGCCGCAGGCTGCTTTTCCCGCATCAAGCACCCATTTTTTGAACTGAATTCGG
>CAZUKT010000259.1:0-361 GCA_964620975.1 uncultured Rubrivivax sp.
CACTGATTTCGGCGGCGGCGTCCAGAACCGCCTTGGGGGCGCTCTTGGTGGGGTGCAGCAGCGTGGCGTCCAGCGTGGCGGCCACCAGCGTTTCAAGGTTGCGCCTGCCGATCTCGGGGTGGGCGTACTTGGACGCGATGACCTCACCCTGTTCGGTCAGGCGTATTTGCCCGTTCACGGTGCCGGGTGGTTGCGCCAGGATGGCCTGGTAGCTGGGGCCGCCGCCGCGCCCCACGGTGCCGCCGCGGCCGTGAAAAAGCCGCAGCGTGACGGCCTGCGCAGGGGTCTTGCCCAACTGTGCAAACAGCGCCACCAGAGCCGTCTCGGCGCGGTACAGCTCCCAGTTGCTGGTGAAAAATCC
>CAZUKT010000259.1:371-6900 GCA_964620975.1 uncultured Rubrivivax sp.
GTTCGCCGCCGCTGGCCAGCACCAGGGCATGGATGCCTGGCAGCGCGTAGAAGTCGCGCATGATGGGTTCGCTGCGGCGCAGGTCGCCAATGGTCTCGAACAGCGGCACCGTGATCAACGCCGACTGCGCCTGCCCGTCCAGCGTGCCGGTGAGCAGCCCACACTCCTTTTGCAGCAGCAGCACTTCCAGCAGGTCGCTCACCTCTTTGGTGTGGCTGATGATGTAGTGGCGAATCGCCTCTGCGCCGTAGCGCGCCAGTGACTCGCGGGCGGTCTCGAAGATGGCCAGTTCGTCGCGCGCCAGCGCGCTGTAGGCGGCACCGTGCACGCGCAGCGGGCGCGCATCGTTGAGCAGGGCCAACAACAGGCTGCGGCGTGCGTCTTCGGTGAGCGCGCTGTAGTCGGCCTCGATACGCGCCACGCGCAGCAGTTCGGCCACCACGGCTTCGTGCTGGTCCGAGCTTTGGCGCAGGTCCAGCGTGGCCAGGTGAAAACCAAACACCTGCACCGCACGCATCAGCGGCGCCAGGCGCGGGCCCACCAGGGCCTGGGCGTGGTGCGACTGCAAGCTGCGCTCGATGATCTGCAGGTCGGACAGGAAGGCTTGCGCGTCGGGGTAGGGGTCCTGCGGGGCCACGGCATGGCGCAGGGCCTCGGTGCCGGTCAGCTTGTGCAGCGTGGCAGCCAGCCGCGCGTAGGTGCCGATGAGGGCGCGGCGGTAGGGCTCGTCGCTGCGGTGCACGTTGTGGTCAGGCGACCGGTCGGCCAGGGCCGACATCTCGGCCGTCACCGGGGCCAGCGTGCCGCTGATGGACAGCTCGGCGCCCAGTTCGTGCACCTCGGTCAGGTAAAAGCGCAGCGCGACTTCGGACTGGCGCGACAGCGCGTGTTTGAGCGTGGCGGCCGTGACGTTGGGGTTGCCGTCGCGGTCGCCGCCGATCCAGTGGCCCATGCGCAGGAAAGACGCCACGGCGTGGCCGGGCAGGGCGCGTTCCAGTTCGCGGTACAGGCGCGGAATCTCGCGCAAGAAGGTGGTGGGGTAGTAACTGAGCGCGTTTTCCACTTCGTCGGCCACGGTCAGCTTGGCGGTGCGCAGCATGCGGGTTTGCCAGAGTTGCGTGATGCGGGCGCGGATCAGCGCCTCGTTGTCGGCGCGGCGCTCGGGCGTGTGCAGGTCGTCGCGTTCGCCCACCAGGGCGGCCACCGCACGTTCGGCGTCAAGAATGCTCTTGCGCTGCACCTCGGTGGGGTGGGCGGTCAGCACGGGCGCGATGTAGGCGTGCTTGAGCACCTGCGCTATCTCGTCGGCGTGGTGGTCGGCGCGGTGCAGGCGTTCAAAGGCCAGTGCCAAAGAGCCTTCTTGCAAGTGGCCTTCACGCTCGTGCACAGCGCGGCGGCGCACGTGGTGGCGGTCTTCGGCAATGTTGGCCAGGTGGCTGAAGTAGCTGAAGGCGCGGATCACCGTCACCGTCTGGTCGGCAGACAGGTTTTTCAGCAGCCTGTCGAGCACGCGCCCGGCGCTGGCGTCGGCCTTCAGGCGGTAGGCCACCGAGAGTTGGCGCACACGCTCTATCAGGTCAAAGGCGGCCTCGCCGGCTTGCTCACGAATCACGTCGCCCAGCAGCCGCCCAAGTAACCGGATATCTTCTACCAGCGGCTTGTTCTTGCGGGCTGCGTCACTTTCTGCAGCAAGACGACCTGTTTTGGTGCGTGCCGGCGGGTTCAGCTGAGCCTTGGTGGTGCGGGGCATAGGGCTTCCAATTGATGTAACCAGGTTACCAATTCTGCATGCAAGCGCCGCGCCCGGCCCAATGGCTTCGCAGCCGCAGGGCGGCACTTGGTGGGCTGAAGGTGGGTGGGCAGGGTGGGGCCAGCAGGCCGGGGCGGCTGGCTATCATCGGCGGCATGAATGCTCCCACCATCATCGCCACCCGCGAAAGCCGCCTCGCCCTGTGGCAGGCCGAACATGTGCGTGACGCGCTCACTGCGCGTTTTGGCCTGTCGGTAGAACTGCTGGGCATGACCACCCGGGGCGACCAGATCCTGGACCGTGCGCTGTCCAAGGTGGGCGGCAAGGGCCTCTTCGTGAAGGAGCTTGAAACAGCCCTTGAAAACGGCTCGGCCCACCTGGCCGTGCATTCCCTGAAAGACGTGCCCATGGACTTGCCGCCGGGCTTTGTGCTGGCCGCCATATGGGAACGTGAAGACCCGCGTGACGCCTTCGTCAGCGGCCGCTATGCCAGCTTGGCCGACCTGCCGCAGGGCGCCGTGGTGGGCACCAGCAGCCTGCGCCGGGTGGTGCAACTGCTGAGCGTGCGGCCCGACTTGCAGATTGAACCGCTGCGCGGCAACCTCGACACCCGCCTGCGCAAGCTCGACGAAGGCGGCTTTGACGCCATCGTGCTGGCGGCGGCGGGCCTGAAGCGCCTGGGCCTGGCGGCACGCATCCGCAGCTGCTTTGATCCCGCCGACATGATCCCGGCTGCGGGCCAGGGTGCGCTGGGCATCGAGGTGCGCGAAGACGCCCTTGCGCTGCGCGATTTGCTGACGCAGACCATCCACCAACCCACCTTTCTGGCGGCGCACGCCGAGCGCGCCGTGTCACGCGAACTGGGCGGTAGCTGCAGCATGCCGCTGGCGGCGCACGGCGTATGGCAGGGCAGCACCTTGGTGCTGAGCACCGCCTTGGGTGACGCCAACACCCCGACGCGGCCGCTGCTGCATGCCAAGGTTGGCGCGGCGGTGGTGGACGAAGCCGGCGCACGTGCACTGGGCGCCAGCGCCGTGGCGCAGCTGCGAGCGGCTGGCGCGGCGGGCTACCTGCCGTCGGCTTGACGCACCGTGGCGGTTTGCGCTTGTGCAGTTGATTGAGCCGGTGCGGGTGCTGACGCGCATGCTGCCGCTCGTGTCGCAGCCAGTGTCGCAGCCAGTGTCGCAGCCAGTGCCGCTGCAGATGGCGCAGTTCGTGGCGCAGTTCGCGCTGCAGATCGTGCGGCCGCTGGTGCGCGCGGCCGGCTGGCGTCGCGCACCGAGCCCGCCGTGCGCCTGATCGTCACCCGCCCGGCCGCGCAGGCGTCGCCCTGGGTGGCGGCTCTGCGCACCTTGGGCTGCGACGCCCATGCGCTGCCGTTGATCGACATCGCGCCGCTGCTGGACACGGCCCTGCTGCAAACCGCCTGGCAGCGCCTGCAGCAGCCGCAGGCGGTGTCGCTGGTGATGTTTGTCAGTGCCAATGCCGTGTTGCACTTTGTGGCTGCGCAACCGCCTGGCGTGGCCTGGCCCGACGGCGTGCGTGCCGGTTCGGTGGGGCCGGGCACCACGGCTGCACTGCGGCAGGCCGGCGTGCCCGCTGCGTTGATCGACGAACCGGCCGCCGACGCCCGCAGCTTTGATTCCGAAGCCTTGTGGGCCCGAATTTCAGGGCGCAACTGGCAAGGCCGGCATGTGCTCGTCGTGCGTGGTGAAGAGGGCCGTGACTGGTTGGCCGACACCTTGCGCAGCCGGGGTGCCACGGTGGCCTTTGTGGCCGCCTACCGCCGTTGTGCGCCAGTGCCCGACGCGGCGGGCCGCACGCTGCTGGCCGACGCGCTGGCCGCGCCGGCACAGCATCTGTGGGTCTTCAGCAGCAGCGAAGCCGTGGGCCACCTGCGCACGCTGGCCCCGGCTGCCCAATGGGCGGCAAGTGCGGCGTTGGCCTCACACCCACGCATTGCGGCGGCGGCGCGCGCTGCTGGATTTGGCCAGGTGTCGCAAGTGCAGCCGACTCCCGAGGCGGTGGCCGCATGGTTGCACCAGGGCCCACGCCTACAATCTGCGCCCTAGTGACAGACGCCGCCACCCCCCCCGCGCCAACTGCATTGGCAGCCCCACCTGCTGCCGAGCCGGCTGCCACGGCGGCGCCGCAGGCCGCAGCTTCTGCACAGCAGGTGCCCCTGATTCCCGGCCGATGGATCGCTGCGGGCGCTGCGGTCTTGGCCGCCGTGGCCACCGCCGCTGCTGTGCTGGCCTGGAGCACGCAGCAGCGGCTCAAGGGCCTTGAAGCCGAGCTCGTCAAGCGGCAGCAAGAAAGCAGCGGCCAGGCCACTGAAGCGCATACGCTGGCGCGTCAGGCCGAACTTACGTCACGCGAGGCAGCGGCAAAGCTGGCCTTGCTTGAAGCACGGGTGGCCGAGACCTCCTTGCAGCGCACGCAGATCGAAGAGCTGATCCAATCGCTGGCACGTTCACGCGACGAAAACGTGCTGGCCGATGTGGACGCCGCCATCCGCGTGGCCCTGCAGCAGGCGGCCATCACCGGCAGTGCCGAGCCGCTGGTGCTGACGCTCAAGCAGGCCGACGAGCGTTTGGCGCGCTTCAATCAGCCGCGCCTGGAACGTGTGCGCCGCGCCGTGGCGCAAGACCTGGAGCGCACGCATGCGGCCGGTGTCATCGACGTCACGGTGCTCACCATCAGGCTTGACGAAGTGATCCGCCAGGTTGACGACCTGCCGCTGCTGTCGGCTGCCGAACGGCGCAGCCCTGCCAAGGCGGCTGCGGCCGATGCGCCGGCACCCGCGTCGTCGGCGTCTGGGGCTGCAGCGGCCGTTCCGGCAGGTTGGCTCGCTGGCCTGGCCCAACAGTGGGCTGAACTGGGGGGGCACGTCTGGCAAGAGGCCAAGGGGCTGGTGCGCGTGACACGCATTGACACGCCCGAGGCCATGCTGGTGGCGCCCGAGCAGGCGTTCTTCCTGAAGGAAAACCTGAAGCTGCGACTGCTCAACGCCCGGCTGGCGCTGTTGTCGCGCCAATTCGACACGGCGCAGAGCGACCTGCGTGACGCCCAATCGGTGCTCGACCGCTACTTTGACCGCAGCGCCCGCCGTGTGGTGGTGGCAGCCGACCTGGTGCGCCAGGTGACCAGCCAGGCGCGGCTGGTCAGCGTGCCCCGGCCTGACGCCACGCTGGCGGCCATCGCCACCGCGTCGGCCGGGCGCTGAAGCGCGCAGCGGCGGCAAGGCGGCACAACCCCATGCGCGGCGTCATCTGGCTGGTGCTCTTGTTTGTGGTGGCCGTGGTGGCCGCCACCACGCTGGGCAGCAACGACGGACTGGTCACCATCTACTGGGGTGGCTGGCGCACCGACCTGTCGCTGAATCTCTTTGTTCTGCTGGTGGTGGGCAGCTGCGTGGTCATGGTGTTGGCGGCGCAGGCCATCAACGCGCTGCTGGCGCTGCCCAAGCGCGCCGGCGACTGGCGTGCGCTGCGTCGCGAGCGGGCCGCACAAACGGCCTTGCGCGAGGCCCTGGCCGAGTACTTTGGCGCCCGCTACGGCCGTGCCCGCAAGGCGGCGCAACGCGCCCTGGGCATCCAGAACGACACACCGGCGCTGCAGAACGACGCGCAGTTCCGCATGCTGGCGCAGCTTCTGGCGGCTGGCAGCCTGCACCGCCTGCAAGACAAGCCACGGCGTGATGAAACGCTGCGCCAGGCCCTCAAGTCAGGCCGTCAGGGCGGCCCGGGTGCAGACGACGCAGCGCGGCTGTTGGCCGCCGAATGGGCGCTGGAAGACCGCGACGCCGCACGGGCCATGGAGATGCTGGACGCGCTGCCGCCGGGGGCGGCACGCCGCACCCATGCGCTGCGCCTGAAGCTGCAAGCCACGCGCATGGCACGGCAGCCGCTGGAAGCCCTGCACACGGCGCGTCTGTTGGCCAACCACCAGGCGTTTTCGCCTTTGGTGGCGCAAACGCTGCTGCGGTCGTTGGTGACCGAAACGCTGGACGGCGCCCATGACGTGCAGCAACTGCGCCGCCTGTGGGGCCAGTTTGACGCCGCAGACCGGCGCGACCCGCAAGTGGCGGCCCGTGCGGCATGGCGGGCCGTGCAGTTGCAGGCCAGCGACGACGCCCGCCAGTGGTTGCGCCCGTTTTGGGACCGCCTGGCCGAGCTTGCGCGAGAAGACCGCGAGCAAGTCGCGCTGGCGCTCAGTGAGGCACGCAGCGGCATCGGTGTCGACTGGCTGCCCCGGCTGGAGAGTGCAGTGCAAGCCTTTGGCCATGAAAGTGCTGTGGTCGCCGCCGTGGGCATGGTCTACGCAGAGCGGCGGCTGTGGGGCAAGGCACGCCGTCTTCTGGAGCAGGCCGCTGCTGCGCCAGCATTGCCTGCCCGCACGCGCCGCGCCGCATGGCGCCAGTTGGCAGCACTGGCCCGCGAAGAGAACGACGAGGCCCGCGCAGTGGATTGCGAACGCGCAGCGGCCGGCCTGGATTGACCCTGAAATGGCCGTGCTACACTGCGAGGCTTGATGCGGCTGTAGCTCAGCTGGATAGAGTACTTGGCTACGAACCAAGGGGTCGTGGGTTCGATTCCTGCCAGCCGCACCAGAATTTCGGTTCTAGAACAACAGCTTAGAGGCGTATGCCCCTAGGCTGTTTTTCTTTGTGGCTTTCAATGATAGTCGTCTTCATTTTGATGCCTCACAGCAGCAATGGTGACCATTTGCTCGTTCTCAATTTCAAACAACGCCACGTAGCCAGAATGTCCAAATGAA